>JBOFGJ010000487.1:0-4268 GCA_051649065.1 Flavobacterium sp.
AATTAAATAAACGGTAGGGCCTAAAGCGAGTACGAAAACAAGCAATACGACTACAGCAATGATATTGATACTACTTAGTAGTTTTACACCTTTGTCTAATCCACTAACAGCAGAGATAATAGATAGAGATACTAATACAGCTACAATAAGTACTTGATAGATAAAGCTGTTTTCAGGTAAAATATTTAAGGTTTGAAGTCCAGAGTTAATCTGTACAACACCAAAACCTAATGTTGTTGTAATACCAAAGAAGGTACTACACAAGGCAAATACGTCAATCATATTTCCCCATTTACCTTTTATTTTATCTTTTAAAAGAGGATAAAAACAACTTCTTAGAGATAGCGGTAAACGATATCTATAAGCAAAATAAGATAGTGCTAGACCAACAATAGCATAAATAGCCCATGCGTGTATTCCCCAGTGAAAGAAGGTGTACATCTGTGCATCTTGTGCGCGTTGTAGTGCGGTATTGTTACTGAAAACTTCATTTGAATAGTGTTGGATCGGCTCAGCAACACTGAAGTACATTAGCCCAATCCCCATACCAGCAGCGAATAACATTGATATCCATGAAAAGAAGGAATAATCGGGTTTACTATTATTTCTTCCTAAGCGAATATTACCGTATTTACTGGCCATTAAATAAATCAAGAAGATAATAAATATAGTTACAGACCATACATATATCCAATTGAGATTAACAAAGATGAATGTTTTGATTACGTTTAATAGCTCATTGGTTATCTGTGGAAAAATTGCAGCAAGTAAACTGACTCCAATAATAAAAATTAAACTTGGTAGAATAACACCTTTACTCAAGGTTGTACGTATTCTAGGAAATTTAGACATAATTTTTGTTTTTATGTATTAAAAATATAGTTTTATTGTTTTTGTTTCGAATATACGTAATATTTAGTATTTTTTGTGGTTTTATTCTGTGTTTTTCGTTGTTGAGAATTAAAAAGAAGATGTTTTTGGAGTTTTTATTTCTAGTAAACTTTCATTTTTTTAAAGGTTAAAAATTGTAGTTTTGTCTTCTATAAAGCCTCAGAAGCATATGTTTTTTTGTTGCTTTATTTTGCTATTTTAGTTAAAAAGAATGCGGCAAATAATAAGAAATTAATACAAAATTGTTTTGAATTTATCTAATCGTGATAGTAGAGTAACTTTAATTTTTCAATTAGTAATCTTTTTTATTTTCACAAAGGGTATTGCACAGCAACCAGTGAGAGTTACTATTGACTCATTATCGAAAGTGTATTCCCAGAATGTATATTCCAAACCACTTGAAGCTAGAAAGGCCGCATTTGCTTGGTTAGCTTTAAGTGAAAAGCATAACTTAGAGAAGGAAAAAGCTCGTGCTTATTATTCTTTAGGAAATTTGAATTCTATTAATGGAGATTATAAGAAGTCTATAGAATATGCATTGAAGACTATTGAATCCTTAGAGAAATTAAAAATGGAGCAAGGTTTACCTGCTGCTTATAATCTATTAGCACTTAGTTATAAGAATTTATCGTTATACTCCAAGGCAATGGAGAGCTTTATGATATGTATTGAAAAAGCTAGAGCTGTAGACGATGTACTTCAAGAGGCAAATGCGTATCAGAATGTTGCTACACTATATATACAAAAGGATGAATATGATAAGGCTATAGAGAGCTTGAAAAGAGCGAATGATTTGTATAAATCTATTGAGGATACCGATGGGGTATTGACTACATTGTTTAACTACGCAAATATTTTGAAAGAGCAGCGTAAGTTTGATCAAGCTAGGGAGCATTATATGACTGTATTAAAGTTTCGTCAAGAGGAAGGAAATAAAACAGTGGAGGCCTATGTTAAAATTAACCTTGCTCAACTATTAGTAGAACAGCATAAGTTTAAAGAGGCTATACCTCACTTGGAGAATACTTATAAGCTTCTTGAAGAGTTAAATTATGTCACTGATATGGCTATAGTATTGAATGATTTAGGAGTGTGTGAGAGTAAAGTAGGGAATACAAAGAAAGCAATTAAGTATTTTGAGAGAGCATTGAGTATTACTGAAGAACGTTCTATATTAGCCTATAATACTAACTTTTTTTTGAATTTAGGTTCCCTATATGCAGATCAAAAACAATATGAAAAAGCATATAATTATTTATATCGAAGTATAATCGATAATACAAAATTTAATAGTATTGAGAAAGAGAAGCATTTAGCAGATCTGCAACAACAATATGAAACGGAATTAAAGGAAACTAAAATAGAGTTGCTGGAGAAGGAGCAAGAATTAAAAGAAGTAGAGCTTAGAGAAGTAGAGCAAGCTGTCATTCGTCAGAAACAACTTCGTAATACTTTTATCATTGGTTTTATTTTGGTGTCAATTCTCTTTATTATTGTGATGTATTTTTATCTACAACGTTTGAAAGTGCAAAGACAACTACAGGTGGAGGTTGAGAAAAATGCGAATCACAAGATTAATGAGATGGTTAAAGATCATAAAATTTCTATGATCGAGCGCTATCAGAAAGGACAAGAGGAAGAAAGAGCTCGATTAGCACGAGAGTTACACGATGGAATAGGAAGTGATTTAGCAGGAATTAAGATTGCTTTTGAACATCATTTCTCTCAGCAAGATACGGGAGAACAAACTAAGCGTTTGCAAGAAGCAATTAACAATGCGTGTAAGGATCTGCGTTTGCTATCGCATCAATTGCATCCACTGGCTTTCTCTTCAATTGGATTTAGTAGTTTTTTGAAAGAATACGTCGATACTGTAAGTCAGAAAAATAATTTGACAATTAAAGCTTATTTTTTTCCAGAGACAGAAATTAATAAGTTGACAGATGATGTATTGGCTGGTGCATATCGCATCGTTCAAGAGTTGGTCAATAATATCGTTAAGCATGCTAAGGCTTCAAGTGCTGAGGTACAATTGACCAAACACGATGACCACCTCAATATTCTTATTCATGATAATGGCGTTGGGTTTGCCAATGTTAAGAAACAAGGGATAGGACTGCGCAATATAAGAGAGCGTTTAGAAAAACTCAAAGGAAGTATAGAAATAGATAGTAATGTTAAATATGGGACTTCCATAACAATTAATATACCTTTAAATAAATAAGTAGTGAGTAGAGTAAATATAATCATAGCAGATGATCATTTGATGTTTTTAGAGGGGTTAAACACTATATTACTTGATATGGAGGAAGTAAAACAAGTGCATTTAGCAACAGAAGGAACACAAGTATTACGTTTATTAGAGCAATTTGACATACAATTAGTCATTACCGATTTGAATATGCCCAAGATGGATGGAGTAGAGTTATTAACTAGGGTAAAGAGTAATCAATCAGATGTCAAGGTTCTAATTTTGAGTATGCTTGATAATCCTCGCGTTGTTCATAAGGTAATCCAAAAAGGAGCAGATGGTTTTGTACCTAAATTTACAAATAAGCAGGAGTTACAAGTTGCTGTAAGGGAATTAATCAATGACAAGCAATATTTCTCAGAAGTTATTAAACAGCGCTATATGGAAAGTGTATTTGATAAAAAGAAGTATCAAGATATTGAATTGACTCAACGGGAGAAAGAAGTTCTAGCACTTTTATCAGAAGAAATGACTTCTAAAGAAATTTCTGAGAAACTGTTTATATCAGTTAATACGGTGGAGACACATCGCAAGAATATCTTGTTGAAAACAGGATCTAAGACAACTACGGGAGCGGTAAAGTTTGCTATTGAATCAGGACTATTTGATTAGTGAATAATTAAAAGGTATACTTTATTGCTAATAGTGGTTTAATCTCTTCTACAATAGAAATAAACGAATTTGGTTCAGTAATCGGTACGATTTCTCGATGAGTGACTACTTTGTTGGTAAGATTAATCGTTTCTAATAAAACAGCTGTTACAGGAGTCTTGTGATAGCTGTTTTTTTCTTGTTCTACTTCTTTTGTATCGATTAACAGATGTACCCACACAGCTTTAGTGAAACAAGCTGTATCTACATATAATAAAGAAAAATCATGGGAACTGTAGAGGTGGTCTAATCCCGCTAAATAATCCATACGCTTCGGCAGCAATTTTTCTTGTAAAGTTTTGAAATAATTAGTTTCTTGTTTTAGTAAGCATTCTTTGACCTGCCATGAGTCCTCTATGCTATGTATAACAATCATAAAAATATCCTCATTATAGGTTGGAAGATGGATAGTAATTGTGAAAATACTATTGATTTTTAGTGCGTCCTTTTGTTGATTTAGTAAGTATAAGAGTTT
>JBOFGJ010000488.1:0-1048 GCA_051649065.1 Flavobacterium sp.
CTCAGGGAGGTATTCATATTAAACCAGAACAGAAGGTCATCGATGTTATTAAGGAGTTCGGTGAATACATTCCGTTAGCTAAAGGTAGATCTATATCTGCAGGGCAGCTTTTAGAGCGTTTCTTATTCGATAGAAAGAAACAACATGATTATGTGGAGAAACTAAGTGGAGGAGAGCTTAAACGCCTTTATTTATGTACTGTACTTATACAGAACCCTAATTTCTTGATTTTGGATGAGCCTACGAATGATTTAGATATCGTTACTCTTAATGTATTAGAGAGTTTCTTATTAGATTATCCTGGTTGTTTAGTAGTAGTATCTCACGATAGATACTTTATGGATAAAATCGTAGATCACTTATTCGTCTTTAGAGGAGAGGGAGAAATAGAGGATTTCCCAGGAAACTATTCTGACTTTAGAACATATGAAGATAGTATCGAACCAGTGAAGGATGATGCTCCTAAAGAAAAGGTGAATTGGAAAGAGAACCAAGTGAAGAAAGGTTTAACATTTCAAGAGCAAAAAGAGTTTCAAAAAGTAGAAAGAGAAATCGCAAATCTTGAACAAAAAAAGATAGAGATAGAAGCACTGTTTTCTGAAGGAAAAGTCGGAGATGACGAGATAGAAACGAAAGCAAATGAGCTTCAAAAAATACTTCAAGAATTAGAAGAAAAAGAGGAGAAATGGTTTGAACTTTCTTCCAAAATGGAGGAATAAAAAATGCCATTTTAACAAAAATGAAAAGAGGTGTAATATTAGGCAATATTACACCTCTTTTTTCGTTCATAAGCGATATTTACTGATGTGGGCTCCTTTAATTTATGATTTTTTTATGTTTTAAGCAAGTTTATTTTTGTTAATCTGAATATTTTTAATAAACTTATTTTTAAATAGTTGCGCATGTTTTGGCTGTTAAAGTTTGAAAAGTGACATTAAAAAAATAGGAGTTTTTGAAAAATGAAGTATCTTTGTCAACAGAAATTTCAAGTGGTGACAGGGCTTGAGAAATTAGTTTTAATGAGAAAAAAATGTTCTTTTTTTATTGG
>JBOFGJ010000489.1:0-8328 GCA_051649065.1 Flavobacterium sp.
GTACTAATGCCTCTGCTGAATCTTTTAATGCCAAAATCAAATACTTCCGTATGATGTATAGAGGCGTTAGGGATAAGAAGTTTTTCCTCTTTAGATTAACTAGACTTTTTGCCTAGTCCCCAACTTTTGTCACTGATCCAATATTTTTTACTTTAAAACTATTATAATCTGATTGATTGAAAGTTGAGCTTTTGATTATTTTGTAAACTTCTAGAATGTGCTATGTTGAGTTTACTCCAAAAAAAAGTCCTAAGTGTTAACTTAGGACTTTTTTGTACTCGAGGCGGGACTTGAACCCGCACGGGCATTACTACCCACTGGATTTTAAGTCCAGCGTGTCTACCACTTCCACCACTCGAGCTCAATTGGCATTGACCGCACACTTATCGTGATTGCGTGTGCAAATATAGCGTCTTTTTTATTTATTAGGCAAGTGTTTTGTTTCTTTTTTTGAATAAAAATAACTAGCTGTTGTTAATCAGTTTCTTAGTGTTTATAAGACTTAGACCTATTCTGCGTTAAAGATATCATCTGAGGGAAAATCACTGAATATATCGAATGAAAGATCTAGTATTTCGGCATTAGAAAAGTTAGAAGAAATCTCTACTATGGCTTACTCCAATCTTAATTCGGTAGTGAATCTTCTGCTGTTAGCGTATATTTTTTTATCTATGGCTAGTCTAAAGAAATGTTTACCAGCAGGTGTTTTAAATTTGATGAAGTTTAAAGAATCGAAGTTGGTTCTGAGGAATTGAATATTTGCTTGTACAGCTTCTACACTAGGATATTCTACACTAGTCATAAGAGTCTTACCTCTTCTGTGCTCAAAAGTGTACTTATACTTTCCGTTATCTTTTAAACTAATTACGAATGCACTCATATCATTTAAGAAACAAAAATTACACTCGAACTGCGCAATAGACATATAAGTATGTTAAACCATGTGATGTGAGCACTGTGTGAACCTAAAACATATTTAAATTACGCTATATGACTAATGCGTATTCCGAGTTAAAGAAATTTACTTATAACAGAACTATCTAAGGGGGGATAGTTCTATAGGGGCAAAAAAAAATCCCAAGAGTTAACTTAGGATTTTCTGTACTCGAGGCGGGACTTGAACCCGCACGGGCATTACTACCCACTGGATTTTAAGTCCAGCGTGTCTACCACTTCCACCACTCGAGCATGGTATTGAGCGAAAAACGGGGTTCGAACCCGCGACCTCAACCTTGGCAAGGTTGCGCTCTACCAACTGAGCTATTTTCGCGTATGTTATAAGAACATTGCTTTACTTCTGTATTGCGAGTGCAAATATAGGATGTTTTTTCGTTTCTCCAAATCAAATAGTGTAAAAAAGCAAATATATTTTTTAACTACTTGATATACAAATACTGACTTTTTGTGTTTTTTTTAGTTTTAGTGCTAGAAACAAAAAAAGGAGACTTTATAAAGTCTCCTTTTTTTAATATACAGGCTTATTTTAGTTTCTTTTTTAATTCATTTATCTTCATTATTGCTTCTATAGGCGTAATATTATTCACATCTATGGCTAAGATATCCTCTTTTAATTCTTCTAATAGTGGATCATCTAGGTTGAAGAAGCTAAGTTGGATATCATCTTCCACTGCTTTTAGCGGTTGTTGAGGATCTTTTGAATGTCCTTTTTCTAGTTGTTTTAGCATCTTCTCTGCTCTTTTTAATACAGTAGTAGGCATTCCTGCCATCTTCGCTACGTGAATACCAAAGCTGTGTGCACTACCTCCAGGTACTAGCTTACGTAAGAATAGGACATTGTCTTTAAGTTCTTTTACAGAGACATTATAGTTCTTGATGCCATCAAAGTTTTTGGACATATCATTTAATTCGTGATAGTGTGTCGCGAATAACGTCTTAGGCTTACCAGGGTGTTGATGTAGGTATTCTGCAATAGCCCATGCGATAGAGATACCATCATAGGTACTTGTCCCTCTACCGATCTCATCTAGTAGTACTAAACTTCTATCAGAAATATTGTTTAGAATAGAAGCTGTCTCATTCATCTCTACCATAAATGTAGACTCTCCCATAGAGATGTTGTCACTAGCTCCTACACGGGTGAATATCTTATCAACTACTCCCATGTGTACTGACTTCGCAGGGACGAAACTTCCCATCTGTGCTAGTAGTACGATAAGAGCTGTCTGTCTTAAGATAGCAGACTTACCAGACATATTAGGTCCAGTAATCATAATGATTTGTTGCTCTTTATTGTTTAGATACACATCATTTGAGATGTAAGGGGTATCATAAGCTAACTGTTTTTCGATAACAGGGTGACGACCGTCTTTGATATCTAATTCATAAGAATCATCTAAAACAGGGCGTACATAGTTATTCTCAATAGCCTGTTGAGCAAAAGAGCTCAAACAATCTAACTGAGCGACTAGATTGGCATTGAGTTGTACAGGCTTGATGTATTGTGCACACCACGCTACAAAGGCATCGTATAGTTCATTTTCTAGCTTGTATATTTTCTCTTCTGCACCAAGTATCTTGGTCTCGTATTCTTTTAGTTCCTCAGTGATATAGCGCTCTGCATTGACTAAAGTCTGTTTGCGTATCCAGTCAGTAGGAACTTTGTTTTTATGTGTATTACGCACTTCGATATAGTATCCAAACACGTTATTAAATGAGATCTTAAGTGATGGAATACCTGTCTTTTCGCTTTCTCTAAGTTCCATTGCTTCTAATAATTCTTTACCAGAAGTAGAGATTTTGCGCAGTTCATCTAAATCTTGGTTAACACCTTCCGCAATAGCATTTCCTTTAGCGATGGCCACAGGAGCATTCTCACTAATCGTAGTTCTTATCTTGTCTCTCAGTAGTTCACAGCCGTGTAGTGTATTTCCCATTTGCTTTAGAGAGTCATTACTACTCTTTTGCGCTATTTCCTTGATCGGGATAATAGCATCTAGTGAATCCTTTAAATACACTAGTTCACGTGGAGATACTTTAGCTGTTGCTATTTTAGAGATTAATCGTTCTAAGTCTGATATCTTCTTTATTTGCTGTTGGAATAGTGCTAGTAACTCAGTATCTTCTTTTAAGTTTTCGACAATATTATGTCTATCGAGGATCTTCTTCGTGTCTTTAAGTGGTAAGGCTAACCATCGTTTAAGTAGACGCCCTCCCATAGGAGATAATGTCTTATCTATTACGTCTAGTAGTGTAATAGCATTTAAATTAGCACTGTTATATAACTCTAGGTTTCTTATCGTGAATCGATCCATCCATACATAGGCGTCTTCAGCTATACGTTGTATGGCAGAAATGTGTTCTAGTTTAGTATGTTGTGTTTCAGATAGGTAGTATAAAATAGCTCCACAGGCTATCGTTCCCTCTTCTAGATCTTCTACACCAAAACCTTTTAATGAATTTGTTTTGAAGTGATTAGTTAGTGATTCGAACGCGAAGTCAGTCTTGAATACCCAGTCGTCTAATAAGAATAGGTTATAGGTAGATCCATAATTCTGTAAGAAATGCGTCTTGTTACTTTTCTGAACTAATACTTCACTCGGAGAGAAATTCTGAAGTAGTTTATCGATATAATCTTGATTACCTTCTGTGGTTAAGAATTCACCTGTAGATACATCTAAGAAAGAGATACCAATGGTTTTTTTAGCGAAGTGTATTGCACATAAAAAGTTGTTAGACTTAGATTGCAGTACTTCATCATTTAATGCTACACCAGGAGTTACTAATTCTGTTACACCTCTTTTGACAATAGTCTTGGTGGTCTTAGGATCTTCTAACTGATCACAGATAGCTACTCTAAGTCCTGCTTTAACAAGTTTAGGTAGATACACATTAATAGAATGATGAGGGAAACCAGCTAATTCTGTCTCACTTGGTGATCCTGCACTTCTCTTCGTTAGTGTTATTCCTAGTATTTTAGAGGCTCTGACCGCATCCTCACCGAAGGTTTCATAAAAATCCCCAACGCGAAATAATAGACAAGCATCAGGATACTTAGCCTTTATATCGTTGTATTGCTTCATTAATGGTGTTTCTTTGGGAGCTTTAGCTTTAGAGGTCATAACGTCAATTTGTATTTCAAAATACAAATATAATCCCAAATAATCAGAATCACTACTATCTAATCTCTTGGGATGCCATAGTATTTCTTTAATCTACGAATTATCATAGAGGTAGATACTGTTATAGTCAATCCAATAAGACAACCTAAAGTAACTGCTAGACATCTAAATAATGGTGTTGCTTCTACAGAGCTAGCGGTGTGTGGCTGTACTAAGATAATAATAAGAGCAACTAGAGCTACACGTGCCATATCTAGAATCTTGAAAAAATAGCAGGTCATAATAGTCAAGAATACACCGAGTAAGCTAATGTAAAGATTAGATTCAGGGTGTATCTCTAGACAGACTAAACCTACTGCTGATCCAACTAAGTTAGATTTAAAGCGTTCGATAGATAACTTCTTAGAGTTCTTCCCCTCAGGTGAAATAACTAGAATAATAGAAATAAGCGTCCATAATATCTCATAATTAGGATACTTTAAGAATAGAATATAGCCAACATAAAAGCCAATAAAGCATCTAGTGGTATATATTATTACGGCAGAAGTGATTAGTCTAGTTATGAGATTTCGTAGCATACGAGTTTTTTATGAGCCTGCAAAGGTACTAACTCAAAACAAACTATACAATGTAAACCTAACATACACAATCTACTAATTAGTATAATAGTTGACTATTGTATATGCTAGGTTGAATGTTATTTACAAATTTTAGAAGTGCAATTATTTTAGTCCAGTAAATGCAAAAAATGCTATCGATATAATAGACATACAAATGGCTATTATAGAAAACTTATGTACACTTGTCTTATAGGCTTTTAAGAGAGTATACATAATAGTTGGCAATAAGATTTGCCCAGTCAAACAAAGTATCCAAACTATCTCAACAATAATAACATACTTCGGATTCTTAATGAATTCTGTGGTAAGCGAGCCTTGTAAGATTACCACAAATACTAGATTGTTCAGTATAGTTAATATGGCTAACTGATTTAGTGATTTATTAGTCATGGCGTGGTGTTTTGTTATAACAAATTTAGATACAGTGTTTTGAATTCTGCATAAAGAGCTAGGATATTGTTCTTTATATTTTATAAGAAGAGAAGGGCATGTTTGAATTTGTTTACTTTTTGTTTAGTTGCTAGCATAAAGGAATATTCGATAGTTTATTTTGGCAATACTTTAAAATATCCATTTGATAAATAGTACTTTTGCTAAAAAATAAAGTAGACTATGCGCAAATTAGCCAATGAAGAATTAGATCGTAAAAATGTAGAAGAGTTTAAGGCTTCTGAGAAGACACCTATTATTGTAGTTTTAGATGATGTTAGAAGTTTACATAATATCGGCTCTGTATTCAGAACTTGTGATGCCTTTTTAGTAGAGAAAGTATATCTATGTGGAATCACTGCGACTCCTCCTAATAAAGAAATACACAAGACTGCTTTAGGAGCTACAGAGACTGTAGAATGGGAGTATGTGAAGGATGTAGTGGAAGTGGTAGAATCACTAAAAAAAAGTGGTGTATCTGTACAGTCAGTAGAACAGGTAGAAAATAGCGTGATGCTTAATGACTTTAAGATAACAGAAGGAGTGAAGTATGCTCTAGTTTTTGGAAATGAAGTAAAGGGAGTGAACCAAGAGGTAGTTAACTTAAGTGATGGTGTGATAGAGATTCCACAGCTAGGAACTAAGCACTCTTTGAATATTTCTGTAAGTGCAGGAATAGTGATTTGGGATCTATTCCAGCAGATGTAAGAATATATTTATTAGTATAATACAGAAAGCTACTCTATAGAAGAGTGGCTTTTTTTGTGTAATGATGTTAAAAATAAAGGTTTTAGTTGTTGAGGTTAAGTTAATTCTATAATTATAAGATATAACAAGTTAAAGCAACTAAATGTTTATTAGAAATAATATCTTTGGGTAAAACAGACACAGCACAATGAAAATATTCGAAATAGGAGATGGGCAGACCATTATAAAAACACCAAGTCATTACTATGGAGCGAGTGAAAATGAACAAACGATACAGTTGTATAAGGGAGAAAGGGATGATGAACCTGTAATCCGTATTAGTGTTATCTACTTTGAACGTGTGAAAGGAGTAACACAAAAGGATATTATAACTGATTTTAAGGAGAAGGCTACGGAATATAATGTACAGGCTGTCACACATAGTGGTAAGAGTTATTTTTCTTATGATACGGATTCATCGGAGAACTTGTATATGCATATCTATGAAGTGATGTATGGTGAACATATTGTAGCAATATCACTTACAGCAAATAAGGGACAAGGGGATACGGATGAGGTAAATACCTATAAGAAAGAAATAGTGGAGATGATAAAGAGTATTAATACATTGTCTTCTTTAGAGTTTCCATTGTTAGAGCCGAAGTACGAGGATCTTTACTACTTGACAGAAGAAGTAGCTAAAGTATTGGACTTGCCTACTGAGGAATTTGGAGCATTATATGAAAGCGGCGAGGTGGTCTATATTTTACAAGATATATTGACGCGAAGAGACTATGAAGCTGATGACCGAGTTTATTATCAAGCCTTAGGAATGTTATTTGGTAGTTGCATAGCGTATCAATATGAGGATTTTCATTGGGTAGTAGTGAGTGATGAGTATGGTAGAGAGATGGCGTTACAGTATAGAGATTACGCAGTGCAGTATTTTCCGATTAGTATGATCACAAAGCGAATAGAGGAAGAGGAAGATATAGATGTTAATTATCTAATGGAAGAAGTAACTAGTCATATAAAATCTGCTGTAGAAAAAGACAAACAGTTTAAGGTATTAGACTATAATTTTTAAAGCATATGAAGCTATCCGGGAGGGTGGGGTTTTATATATAACTAGGTTAGTGTGTTAAACAGTGTTTTAATAAATAATGATAAAATATTATATTTATAAAGTTTTATAAAATAGATTGTATGCAGTTAGTTGACTTAGGGGTGGAAAGAATAGCGATGCTAGCTCTAGATGAATATATTCTAGAGATTCCTGATTATGATGGAGTAATGCTATGTAAAGAGGAAGAAGTATATATGCCTTATATCTATATTTTTACAGGAAAAGTGATACCTAAAGAGGAATTTGACTTTGAGACAGAGTTAGAGTTATTGAAAAGGGAAGCTAGTGATTATGATACTTTTGTAGAGGAGGTAGTAGATAAGTGTTATTTTAAACACATATATGATATTGAGGATATGTATATACACGAATATACTATTCTATTTACGAATGTACAGTTTACATTACAGTTGGTTTTTAGCTTAGAGCAAGAGGGTACGGAGTTAGAAAAGTCATACGTAGAGGAAGTAGAGAAAATGATAGCGACTATTGGATTTATGTTTGAGACGCACCACGAGTGTTTAGTTATCACAGCTGAAGAGGAGAGGTATATAGAAGAAAGTATAGGTGATATACTTGGCACAGATAGAGAGGGGATACAGGTGTGTCTACAATCAGGCAAGGCATTAGATGTATTACAATGGCTATTTGATGAACAGTGTTTTAATCCAAAAGATAAAGAGTATATAGCCAAGTTAGGATTGATGCTAGGAACGTTATTGCAGTATTACTATTTAGACTTTAATTGGGTTGCTGTAGAAGAAGTGGGAGAACGAGAGTTAGCGATGCGATATAAAGATACAGAAGAAGTCGTGTTCCCTATTAGCTTAGTGTCTTCGCGTATTGAGACAGGTGAGGCAATACGTATTCCTCGTATGCTTGAGAACTTGTTTTTTACGGTTGAAGAGAGACATAAGGAGAGGGGAGTGTAGTGAGTCATTAGACTGATTTTTTTAAGTAATAATACGTTCTTAACTTAGATTAAGTGTGTTAGGATACATGAGGTTATACATTTGTACCATACAAAACGCTACTAATAGTAAGTAGCGATAACCTTAAAAAAAAATATTATGACAAATACAGTTTGGAATATCGACCCTACACATTCAGAGATAGGATTTAAAGTAAAACACATGATGTTTACGAATGTATCAGGAAAGTTTAATGAATTTACTTCTACTGTTATAAATAAAGAAGAAGGATTTGAGACTTCAGAGATTTCTTTTACAGCTAAAGTTGCATCGATAGATACAAATAATGTAGATAGAGATAATCACTTGAGAAGTGCAGATTTCTTCGAAGTAGAGAAATATGAAGACCTTACTTTTGTTTCAACTAATATACAAAAGAAGTCAGCTAATGATTATGTAATCACTGGTGTGATGAC
>JBOFGJ010000490.1:0-2085 GCA_051649065.1 Flavobacterium sp.
CAAGAGAGTTTATAAATGCAGGTATACGAGAGCGCAAGTTTGATTTAACTCAGATGATCCCTAGTTATGATGCTAGTCATGAATATGTTATTGTCAATCAACAACAGAAAGAAATTCCCTTTAAGACTGCAGCAGAGAAAGAAGCCAATAAGTGGCAACCTTTGGGAACCTATTATATAAAAGGGATAAATACCTCAGAGTATTGCCCTAATGTATATGCGAGTTTTAATGTTCAAGATCAGCAGGATTATAAGATTACAGGTAAGTCTTCTATAAGTGTAAAGTTAGATGCAGATAATAATGGACAGCCAGATGCTTCGGTGCTTTTTAGCAGTGCATTATATCAATCTAATTTGCCAGGAGCTTCGGGAGTTCAAATCTTCGATGAGAGAACAAATCAAGAAGTTACAGGACAGACCATATCCTTTAATCAAATAGGAACGTATAACTATTATGTAAAGGCCAAAAATGCTGCACTGGATGCCAATGTGACTTGTGATATTATAAAGCGTATAACTGTTTATGTATACGATAAACAAGAGTGTGAGTATAAGTATAAACAAAGAGTAGCAACTCAGGTAAGTAAAGGAAATGTCCTAACAGGTGCTGTACTTAACGAAGCTAATGCAGCAGATCAGGATTTATCTACTTATGCGACAATCTCTAATCCTATAAATGTACTAGGAATAGGCACAGCTTGGGTTAATTTAATGTTTGACAATGTAGTGAATACACCTATTGCTGCAGGTACACCTGTTACCATTAAATTAGGGCAACAGTTTAGTTTAGTAGAACTCATAGGGGGGACTACGGTTCAGGCTTTAGATAAAAACGGAGCAACCATAGGTCCACTTATCTCCATTGGAGAGTTAGCACTAGTAAATTTACTTGCAGGAGACAATACTTTTGAATACAGTTTTATACCTAAGGACAGCGGGGGTAATGCCGTAGCCTATGGTGGCGTACGAGTATTAAATGGAGGTCTGTTAGGGGTAGCTACATCAGCTAGAGTATATGGTGCTTATATAGACGAGCGCATCGCTATAAATGCCTCTTTGGTTTGTGATACTAATACAGTTATAAAAGGAGTTAATCCCAACCTTGTGCTAAACGCTACCACTAAAGATGTTCTTTACGGAGTAGAAGATGCAGGTTTAGGTGTAGCTACGAGTTTATCAGGAGTTTTAAATCCATATTATGCTGTAGATGCAGTAGAGGGTTCTACTAGTTTAAGCGGAACACCTAATTATAATACAGCAGCTGTTTTTAATAGTTCGGCAGCCGTTTTAAATCGCCAGAAGTTAGTAGTCAAATTTAAAGAAATAGCACGTCCAGGTGATAAAGTTCAAATTGTAATGAGTGCGGAAGGAGGGATTTTATTGGATCTTAATCTGTTAAAGAATTTTACTATACAGCGTTTTATGGGAAATAACCCTATAGGCGATCCAGTACACTCAGAAGCATTTGAGATTATACGCTTAGATTTATTAAAGTTAATTAGCGATCAGGCCAAAGATAAATATGTAGTAAGTCTACCAGCTATAGGAGCGCCATTTGATCGCATAGAGATAAAAATGGACAATGTAGTTTCTGTTAACTTACTTGGAGTGAAAACCTATGTTTGGGATGTCTCTGTAGTGCCGACATTTACATTAGAGATAGACAGTAATAACCTATGTGTCACAGCTCCTTTAGAGATAGAGAAATTAGATGTTTGTACTACTTATGATCTTTCTTTTGCATCTGCAGAATACAGCTCGGTAATCAACCCTGTGACTAATCAGTACGATATTATAGGCTGGAAGGATATACCTAATTCATCACTGCATGAGATCACTAGTAATTCCAATGCTGATAAGCAGGTATTTGAATTAAAGAAGACCTATTCAAGTTATAGTAAAACAGATAATCTCTACTTAAAGATCACCACTAAACGCCAAGGCTGTCGTTATGGGAACGTGCAATATTTAAAAGTAATTGTCAAAAATTGCGGATCCATTGTCAACCCTTTAATACGCACTAGATTAGAGAGTAACTAACTTTAAAAGATAGAACTATGATAAGAAGTATTACGCATTTATTATG
>JBOFGJ010000491.1:0-1791 GCA_051649065.1 Flavobacterium sp.
CCATCAGGGATATTAGTAACCACCCATCTATTCTGTACATCTTTAATAAAGTGCTCAAAATCTTCAAAATTCCAATCTGCTACTCTTCCATCTTCATAAACATCAAAATAGGTAAAGTGATATCCCCCATTCTTAATAATACCAGGTGTTTTAATCCCATGCAGCGCTATGGTTCTATACACTAATGTTCTCGTCATACTTACAGCCTTAATAACAATTTATCTGTATCAGCTCCATCTATACTTTCGTGCGAAGTATTAAATACTGCTTTTTCTTTATAAACAATAATTAGCTGTGGAGACTCGTGCTGAACTTGTAACGATTCTTTAACCTCCATAGAATAAAGTCTATCGTTAACTACATCTACTAAATAGCAATCTACTTCAGTTGGATTAGTAAAACTAGCTTCAAAATTGCGCAGAGCAAATTTGCTAATATGGCAACGTGGACTGTGCTTAAATATAATTACCGCTTTATCATTTGACTTTTCGATAAGCTCTTTTATTTGGCTACTCTCTGTTATATTGATCCATTTCATAAGACAAAATGTTAGTTCGATTATATGTATATAGGCAAATTTATGACTTTTTGACATCTTTTACTAATACGAATTATGCAAACATTGTCAAAATGTCTTAAATTTAGGATTGGAATACCTTTTGACTATTACGATATAAACAAACAAGTAAACAAATTGTTATATGAACTTAAATAATTTTACAATAAAATCGCAAGAAGCTTTACAACAAGCACAGGTAATCGTGCAAGGCTTAGGGCAACAACAAATAGAAAATGAGCACATTTTCAAAGCGATAATGGAAGTTGACGAAAACGTCACTCCTTTTATCTTAAAGAAATTAAACATCAATATAGATACTTTTAAATCTGTATTAGATGCTACAATCTCTAACTTCCCAAAAGTAGAAGGAGGTCAAATGGGCTTATCAAGAGAAGCAGGTACTGCTATCACTGAAGCACAAGCTATCGCTACTAAGATGAAGGATGAGTATGTATCTATAGAGCACTTAATCTTAGCTATTTTTAAATCTAAGAGTAAAGTAGCACAGATATTAAAAGATCAAGGTGTCACAGAAAAACAACTTGAAGCTGCTATTAACGAAATCAGAAATGGAGCGAGAGTAACTTCTGCATCTGCTGAAGAAACTTATAACTCTTTAAATAAATATGCTAATAACCTTACGAAGTTAGCTAACGAAGGTAAACTTGATCCTGTAATCGGACGTGATGAAGAAATCAGACGTGTGTTACAAATCTTGAGCCGTCGTACAAAGAACAACCCAATGCTTATCGGTGAGCCAGGGGTTGGTAAAACAGCTATCGCAGAGGGATTAGCACACCGTATCGTACAACAAGACGTACCTGATAACTTAAAAGACAAGCAAATATTCTCATTAGATATGGGAGCTTTGATTGCAGGTGCGAAATATAAAGGAGAGTTTGAAGAGCGTTTAAAATCAGTAGTGAAAGAGGTAACTTCTGCTGAAGGAAACATCATCTTATTCATCGACGAGATTCACACTTTAGTAGGTGCTGGAGGTGGTGAAGGTGCTATGGATGCTGCGAATATCTTAAAACCTGCTTTAGCACGTGGAGAACTTCGTTCTATCGGAGCAACAACATTAGATGAGTACCAAAAGTACTTTGAGAAAGACAAAGCCTTAGAGCGTCGTTTCCAAAAAGTAATGGTAGACGAACCTGATACAGAAAGTGCTATCTCTATCTTACGTGGTATTAAAGAAAAATATGAAGCTCACCACAAAGTACGTATAA
>JBOFGJ010000492.1:0-1195 GCA_051649065.1 Flavobacterium sp.
GTAAAGCTCGTTTTGAGTTTAGATGGGAAGATCAGTTTAATCTATCACTAGATCCAGATACAGCAAGAGAGTTTCACGATGAAACACTACCCGCTGATGGTGCAAAAGTAGCTCACTTCTGTTCTATGTGTGGACCGAAGTTTTGTTCTATGAAGATATCTCAAGAAATCAGAGACTCAGCAGAACAAGGTATGCGTGAAAAATCAGAAGAGTTTATAGAACTAGGAAAAGAGATCTATCTATAATACTTGAGTATTATGGTGGTTATAACGTCTCCTACTCCCATGGTAAATGAAGCAAGCCTTATCAACAAAATGTTTGAAAAAGGCTTGTCTTTACTTCATGTCCGCAAACCAAATATGGATATAAATGAGCTACGATTATGGGTAAAAAACATTGATAATTGCTATCATCAAAGTCTAGTTATTCACATACCAAACATAGTTATCAACAATAAAGAATGGTTTTTTGAACAATATATAGCACTTATCAACAATTTAAACAGTACTTATACACACTTATCAACAGATAATTGTTCATTTGTTAATAACTACAAGTATAAACTACCTAAGTTATCAACATCTGTTCACTGTATAACTGAAGTTAATAAGTTATCAACAACTATAGAAAGAGTGTTTATTAGTCCCATCTATCCGAGTATCTCTAAAAAAGGATATTCCTCATCAATAAATTGGACAGAAGAGATACGACTGAGAACAAACTTTAATACAACCTTAGTTGCATTAGGAGGTATTACACCTTATCGAATAAAAGAACTCAAGACAATGGGGTTTGATGACTATGCTTTACTAGGAACTATATGGGAAGCAGACCAACCTTTAAAACAATTTGAATTATGTCAACATTACGACCAATTGCATTGGCAATAGCAGGTTTTGACCCTACAAGTGGTGCTGGGGTTTTAGCTGATGTTAGAACATTTGAACAAGCTAACGTATATCCGATGGCTGTACTGTCAGCTAATACAATACAAACTGAAGATAGTTTTAGTAGTGTCCAATGGGAAGATAATAGGTATTTGATAAAACAATTAGAAACATTACTAAAGACTTATACTATCTCAGCTATTAAGATAGGTATTATCAAAGACCTAGATGTCTTACAACATTGTATCACTTTAATCAAGAAACTATCTCCTACGACAGTCATAGTATGGGACCCTGTATTGCGTTCC
>JBOFGJ010000493.1:0-3061 GCA_051649065.1 Flavobacterium sp.
CACAGCAGTTGAACAATTAAAGAAACTGACGTTCATTGATAGTGAAAACTATATTCACACTGCACTTAGAGAGGGAAAATCAGTATTAGCTGAAGGAGCTCAAGGGTCATTATTAGACGTTGATTTTGGAACATATCCATTCGTTACATCATCTACTACTACGGCAGCAGGTGCATGTACAGGATTAGGTATCGCTCCTAATAAAGTTAAAAATGTATTCGGTATATTTAAAGCATATACTACACGTGTAGGTAGTGGACCATTCCCTACTGAACTAAGCGACGAAATCGGTGCTACTATGGCAAACGTAGGTCGTGAGTTCGGATCTGTTACAGGTCGTGCTAGACGTTGTGGTTGGCTAGACTTAGTTGCTCTTAAATATGCAGTAGATGTAAATGGAGTAACTGAACTTTATATGATGAAAGCTGATGTATTATCAGGTTTTGACACATTAAAAGTATGTACTAAATACCAATATAAAGGACAAGAGATCACTCACCTACCTTATAATATCGAACCAGATAACGTAGAACCTATCTATGTAAAGAAAAAAGGATGGAAAGCTGACTTAACAGGTATGACAGAATACAGTCAATTACCTGAGGAACTTAAAGAATATATCAAGTTTATCGAAGATGAAGTTGGTGTACCTGTAAAAATAGTTTCTGTAGGTCCTGATAGAACACAGACTATCGTAAAATAATAAATACTAAGAACACTTCTTCGGAAGTGTTTTTTTTTTGCTTCTTTCACAAATGAAATAAACCTTTCTTACTCAATATTATTACTAAAAGTGTAGAATACTCAACTATTTATCTCTCAGATATATCATTACTACACCGATTGTTTATAAATTCTTCTTAACTAAATTCTTTGTGCGTATTTTTTACTTAAATTTGAAAAAAATATAGCGTCTTGAGAACATTACCGTATTATATACTTTTTATACTATTCGCATTACTAGGTTTTAGTCAAAACAAAAAAAAAATCATTATACATCACGCAGATTACTCCGATATAAACTACGAAGTATTGCCTGATGCTGTTCTACTTACAGGTAACATATCTGCAGAGCATGACGGTATGGTTATGAGTTGTAACAAAGCGTATTTCTTTGAAAAAGAGAATTACCTTAAACTATTTGGTAATGTCCAAATTATACAAGGAGATACCCTTACTCTTAACAGTAAATACGCTGAGTATAATGGCGTAAATGGATTTGCCTATGCGCAAGGTGATGTAGTTATGACTTCACCAGACTCGTCATTAGAAACAGACACTTTAAAATTCGATAGATTTAAAGACTTAGTCTTTTATGACTCACACGCTGTTATTCACAATAAAGGAAGTGTACTAGAAAGTCAAAAAGGAAGATATTACACTGCTGAGAAGAAATTCCAATTCTTCACTGCTGTAAAGATTACTTCAGAAAAAGGTACAGTGATAAAGTCTAATCACTTAGATTTCTATGAGGTACCACAACATTCATATGTATTCGGTCCATCTACTATTACTAATAAAGAAGATTTTATTTATACTGAAAATGGATTCTATGATGTGAGAAAAGATCTAGGTAAGATGGTTAAGAACTCTTACATCTGGTATGACAAGAGAAAAATAGAAGGCGACTCAATCTATTACTCTAGAGCAAAAGATTATGCATCTGCAACAAATAATGTAAAAATCACAGATACAATTAATAAAAGTAAAATCACAGGACACTACGCTGAGCTATATAAAGCGAAAGACTCAATGTTCGTGACTAAAAAAGCATTAGTTAGCATGAAGTCTCAAGAAGGAGACTCTGTATATATGCACGCCCCTCGTATATTGCTTACAGGTAAAGATAAAGAACGTGTTATTCGTGCCTTTAATGATGCTCGTATCTTACGCGATAGTATGAGTGGTAAGGCTGACTCTATACACTGGAGTGAAAAAGCGGGATTAACACAGATGATCGGTAAACCTGTATTATGGAACGGTGATACACAACTTACAGGTCGTTTTATCCATTTGATTAGCAATATGGAGACACAAAAAATAGATTCATTAAAAGTACTTGAGAATGCCTTTGCCATTCAAAAAGACACTATCGGAGATGGCTATAATCAATTAAAAGGTGTTAACTTATATGGTAAGTTTAAAGACAGTAAGTTAGACGAACTAGATTTGGTTAAGAATGCAGAGATCATCTACTATATGTATAATGATCAAAATGAATTAGTAGGAATAGACAAAGGTATTTGCAGTCATATAAATGTAACTTTTGACGATGGTAAAATTAGTACAGCTACTAAATTTGTCGATCCAAAAGGGGACTTATACCCTGAGCTATTGTTACCCAAAAATGCCAGACAACTAAGAGATTTTCTCTATAGAGGAGATGAAAGAATAAATACACTGGCGGATATCTTCACTAATGAAGAAATAGCTAAAGAGAAAAAAGGAGAAGAAGCGAGAGATGCAAAAAAAGAAAGTGCAAACAAACCGCTAACTGTTCAACCTGAAACAATAAAAGGAACTCCTGGACTGTCAAAACAGTTGAAAAAGAACAAAAAAACAAAACAGAACAATACGTCTAAATAAGACAAAAAGTAGTGTAATGAAAGAAGATTTTTATAAATACCAAGCACAGACATCACCTAATCCATTAGCGATGCAAGTAGCATACGCTAAGGGTTCTTACATATATGATATAAATAATAAAGCATACTTAGACTTCGTAGCAGGAGTATCAGCTTGTACACTAGGGCATCAACATCCAAAGGTTAATCAAGCGATAAAAGATCAACTTGATAAGTATTCTCACGTAATGGTATACGGAGAGTATATTCAAGACCCTGCTGTAGAATTCTGTAGAATATTAGCAGAGAATATCCCTGCTCCTCTTAACAAAACTTACTTAGTAAACTCAGGTACAGAGGCTACAGAAGGAGCTTTAAAATTAGCAAAAAGAGTAACAGGAAGAAGCCAGTTAATCTCTTGTTTTAATGCTTACCATGGTAATACAATGGGTTCAATGAGCGTAATGGGATTTGAAGAGAGAAAACGCGCATTCAGA
>JBOFGJ010000494.1:0-1141 GCA_051649065.1 Flavobacterium sp.
TTTTGCCATAATACTAGAAACTTGAATATCCTTTATCATAGCATTTCCTATTTTGTTAGGACAAATGTACCCCTACTGTAATTCTAAAAATATGATATTTATCAGATTTTAGTTTTTTCTTACTTTTTCCAAAAAAAACTATTAATTTTTCTAATTCCACATATTTACTAAGGTTCATGATATCTGCTAAATAGCAAACTCTTACATTCAAATCGCAGAATGTAATAAACACCACAATATCCTTTGTAAAAAGAGATCCAAAAAATCCTATCTCATACCTTCCTTTCAAAAAAGATATTATAACACAAATACTAGGAACAAATAGTTAGTTAATAAGATTGTTGACTTTTAGTATAAAACAATAGTTGCAGAAGACCTCTTATACAGTGACATATAGACTGATTAAAACTGTACAGTTATAGTGGGACGAGATACAGTGTGTCAGTTATACCTCCGTTATGAGTCCGTTGTTTTAAAGAATTTGACGGACTCACTACGCACCTATACTGTACTCTCAACTGAATCAACACAATCCATACTAGACTCTATAATAAACAGTAATGACACTACTATTCTAAAACAGTTAAGGTGTGAAAACAAAAAACGCTATTACCTAATAAAAGATAATAGCGCATATATTTTGCGTCCGCGGGAGGGTCTAGTTCTTACAGCTACAACAAACAATATCAAGGTGTTATAAATACATTGGGTAGTTATTGGGTAGTTATTGGGTAGTTTAGCTTATTTCTTAAGCTTATTTGCTATCAGTTCAGATAGCCTTTCTAGTACACCATTATCCTCTAATAGCTCTACTAACTCCTTATTTTTAGTTCCTATGTCCTCTACTCCAGTTAGTAGCCAACGTGCATCTAAATCAGGACAATACACTAATATTTTCTCTATATAAGTAGCGTTAAGTGCTCTATTATCTTCTAATACTCTATTAAATGAATTATAGTGCATCCCAATCACTTCTGACATCTCCTTTCTTGAGATGTTATTAAGAGTCATATATACTTTTAAACGTTCATTCATTTTATACTTATATATATGTATAATTACTTTTCTTTATTCTCTTTAATCAGATTTCTCAGTAACTCCTTTGTCTCATCACTTTGGATAAATTC
This sequence comes from Flavobacterium sp., assembly GCA_051649065.1. Classification (GTDB taxonomy): domain Bacteria; phylum Bacteroidota; class Bacteroidia; order Flavobacteriales; family Flavobacteriaceae; genus Flavobacterium. The sequence continues at coordinate 1,128 of JBOFGJ010000494.1, forward strand.
CTTAAGTAATGTCT
>JBOFGJ010000495.1:0-1341 GCA_051649065.1 Flavobacterium sp.
TACAGATATGAAAACACGTTTAATGTTTGATTTCGCTAAGACAATATTAGAAAATGTTAGCTTTGATCCTAAACTGTTTTACAAAGAACTTCACAAGGCTATTAATCAATTATTACCTTATGATGTAGAACAATTAGGGGAATGGGTGAACGGATTCGTAAAAGGAAAACCAGAATTACAAGAATCATTAAATTTAATTAACGCATAAATACAATAAGAAGCACTTCGGGAGAGGTGCTTTTTTATTTATAAATAGAATCATCGTTTAATTTACTTCGTAAGAAGGCTCCTAGATCTTCATGCCATGATTCTCCATTTTGTTTAATGTAATACCTATTGTCGTCACCACTTAGTTTGATAATGGAATCACCAATAGTAAAGCGATTGTAGTATTCAGGTGATATGTTTATTTGAAGGTGATTTTCAAGTAAGACTTCTTTTCTTTTATTATCATTATTAATAGAAGCTTCTTCTAGCTTGGACACTACTATCGTTTTATACTCCAGTTCATTTAGTTTTTTATATTCTTTATCTTGTATGTAGGTACTATTATCTGCTAGTATAGCGATTGCTAATATAAATATCAGTAATCCAATAAATATTACTTTTAGTTTATTAGTAGCTACTTCTAATTCTTTTGAATCTTCTTTATGATTGTTAAGAAACCACATAGTTTTTATCTGGAGTAATTAGTTCTGGTAGAGGCATATCTGATATCTCACTTAATGAGTAGGCTATATTAGCACACATTTGATCTAGTGCTAAGTCGTTTTCTTCTTCACCGAATGGCTCTGCAATCTCTGCAACTACTGCATCTAAAGCGATAAAAGTGTAAGCAACAAAAGTAACAAAGAACGGCATGGTCCAAATAATCAAATCAATAAGACCAAAAGGAAGAATAAAACAGTATACATATACTGTTCTGTGTAAGATCACAAAGTAAACAAATGGAATCTTAGTATGTACGATTCGTTCACAAGCTCCCAATACAATAGATAGTTCTCCTATATTATCATCAATCTTAGACTGCATAATAGTATCTATGAGACCAGCTTTCTGTTGATCAGCAATCCACTTCGTTAACTCATTAAGTATATAGGCAGGCTTAAATTTTTTAGTAAGCATAGTTTCGTACACTTCAGGGCTAAGATATTGACGAACTGATTCGTAATCTGCCTTTTCTCTAAGTTGCTTATTTAGTAAATAACAGAAGGCGATAATGAGTTTGATACCTTCTTGTTTTTCTTTTTTTGTGAATTGTGGGTTCTCTTCTATATAATTTTGGATTTGAAAAGCAAGTGAACGGGAGTGTATGACTAAACTACCCCATTGTTTTCTTCC
>JBOFGJ010000496.1:0-1092 GCA_051649065.1 Flavobacterium sp.
GATACTCCATACTTATCACGTGCTATCCCAACAAACTTATCTAAAGTTTGGTTAGTGATACCGTATCTATCTTCATCTTGTGGTCCTTTTATATCAGCTATCATAAGAGATCTAGTATCTAACTGGTGATCCCAAGCCACGAAGTAATGAAGCTTATCTTTAATAATAGGTCCTCCTAATGACACTCCATATTGGTAAGTAGAGTAATCCATTTTTCCTTTCTTATTACCATTGATATCATAAGGACTAGATAACCAATCTGCACGCATATAAGAGAACATAGATCCTGTGAACTCATTAGTACCTGCTTTAGTCACTGCACTTACTGTACCTCCTCCACTTCGCCCTAATGTCACATCATACTGATTAGTAACTACCTGAAACTCACGTACAGCTTCCATAGATACAGAATATGGCGCACCACTCCTACTAGTAGTAGCCCCTGCAGAAGTAGGGTTTTTAGCAGTAGTTCCATCAATAGTAAAGTTAGTCGAAGAACCTAATTGTCCTCCAATAGATCCTCCATTAGACAGAGGAGATAAATCTGTAAGATTAGAGAAGTTACGACCATTAATAGGTAAGTTCTTAATAGAACTCGCTGTAAACGTAGTAGCTGCTCCTAAAGATTCTTTCTGATTCTTTAAACTCTTACCATCAATAACAATTTCTTCTAAATGTTGATCTTCTACTCCTATGACTAAATCAACGAAAACATTATCGCCTTGATTTACATAATATCCCGTTTTTTTAAACTCCGTTCCTGTCTCGTCAGTGGTGATGACTAGATAAGGTCCTCCTAGTGGAATCTCTTTAAATACAAATTCTCCATTTGCGTTCGTTTTAGTACGAGTGGTAAATCCTGTAGAAGTGTTTTTAATCATGACTTCCTTACCTTGTTGGATAGCATTATCCTGTAATACTATCCCTTGGATAGAGGCTTGTGTAGTTTGTGCAAAAACTTGTGCTGAGAACAATGCTGCACACACAAATCCTGCTAAGTGTAATTTTTTCTTCATTTACGATACTACTTGTTTGATTGATTGTGTCAAAACTATTTCACTAGTATTACCTATTGATTTTGAGTACGTAAAT
>JBOFGJ010000497.1:0-2226 GCA_051649065.1 Flavobacterium sp.
CTGCCGAGTTCATTAACTGTGTGAACGTTTTATAGTCCATAAACGCTTTAGTCAATACAACCCCTTTATTCATTGCATCAGCTACTCTATTAGCTAAATCTGTGTAAGGAGTCGCACCTGCTCCACCCCATGCAGTAGAAGCGTATCCTCTATTTTCGAATTGATAGTCACACTCAAAACTAACTCCTACGTTATCTGCATCAGTTACGCTTGCTTTACCTTTTGATAGAGCCTGTAAGAATAAATATTCGTTTCTTAATAAACCTCCCTTGATTAATGTATCAGCGTCTTTGAATAACTTAGTTAATAATTCAGTCAATGGCATTCCAGTCATAGCTACCATTGCGTCTAAGTCTTGTAATTGTTGCTCATTAAAATACATCTTATTACCCATCTTAGGTAAGAAACCATTCAATAACGCAACTTTCTCTCTATTTTTTAAAGGTAGTTTAGAATCTGTAGCTACTACATCTACCATAAAGTTAGTTACAAGCTCGCTAATTGAAGCAAAAGTACCATTTACACTGTATTCTTTATCTAACAAAGTTTGGTGTAAATATGGCATTGTAGCTTCCGGATCAGTATGTTTCTGAACAATAGACAAAATTAGTCTATTAAAAATATCTTGTGAGATTACCCCACTGTATAAACTTGGTGTCATTCTCTAATTATTTGTTATCGTATGAAAAATAAATTTGATTTAATGCAGTCTTTAATCCTGCTTCTAATGCTGTAGGTATTTTGTAAGGCATTGCTTTTTCGTTTACAGCACCTTGTACCATTACTCCTACTCCACCTCCTTGCGTTACCTTGTCTACACTTGCTACTACAATTCCTGCAAAGCTATGCTCTGCTGGTAAAGCTCCGAACTCTGCACCTGAAATAGGCATAGGCTTATAAGTACCTGTTGCATTCTCTCTAATCACAATATGACCTGCTTGAATTGCGTTAGGAGCAAATCCCGTAACATCTAACACTCTACCACCTTCAAGCGTATAAGTGTTAAGTAAAATAACTATTGAGTCTTTCGATACATCAACGTCATTACCTTTTTTGATTAATTGAATCATCTTTTTTGTTTAAATTTTGTTTGCTATCTCTTTTGCTATATCGTCCGAAATAGTATTGTTTTTACCACTTGCAAACGATGGTTTGTGTTTTGAAGCATCTAACGACATTTGTTCAGCTTGTTGGTTTAAATCTGTTTGTAAAGCTGTAAAATCATCATCACTTAACGAATCTAAAGGCACATATTTCAATGTTGCTTTTAATGACTCAGGTAAGTCTTTCAATGCTTCTGTTCTTGAAACTTTTAAGTCTGCTTTGTTTTTATCAGCAATCAACGCTTTTAGTTCGTCTATTTGTTTTTGATAATCTACAGTTGGTATTTCTTGTGGCATTTCTACACCTTCTGCTTTGTCTGCATCCTTTTTAGCTTCTTTTGCTCTTAGTGCGTCGTCCAACTTTGCAATTTCTTCTAATGGCTCAACATCTAGTGAATCAATGAAAGTTTCTACACCCTCTTCGTTTTCAATTTTAGATTGCCATTTTTCTGCGTATTGTTTTAAACGCTCATTCGAAATATTAAATTTGTGTTTTGCTCTAAATGCTGTAATAATTTTTTGTACCATCCTCTTAAATTTTAGTTTGTCCAAATCTCAATGCTTGAAATATAAAACATTTTTTTCAATTATCCAAATTCGCATAATCGTTCGTATTTACACTCTCAAAACTTTTCTGTAAAAATAAAAATGTGTTACTGTATGTTTTGACAATAATTATTTCTGTATAATGTTTAGTATATAATATATAAGAATATAATATTAATATATATATAATATAATATAAATATATATATAATAGATATAGTTTAATAGTTATGTTAATTAATTATTGAATATTCAAAAATTTAACTCTTATTTTGAGAATAAAATATAAGAAAAACGTGCGAATTTCATGCGAATTTCGTGCGAATTACGAATTGATGGCTAAATTTTATAGCAATAATAGTTTTTATCTATGCTACAAATATATTTTATTTATAGTTATGAGAGAGTGTAAAAAGAAAAAACGTGCGAATTAGGCATAAAAAAAGCCCTAAAAAGGGCTAAAAAAAATTAAAATAAGAATTATAAAAGAGTAAAAGAGTTATAAACTTGTGGTTTTTTTAGTTCAATACATACTTTATCTACGTACTTTTGAGCTTCTAAAAGTGTATTACATCGT
>JBOFGJ010000498.1:0-4076 GCA_051649065.1 Flavobacterium sp.
ATCATCTGTATCAACTGCATACGGGTTATTGATAAAATACCACAAGGCCACAGCCTTTCTCATGCTCTCTAGCCATTGAGTTAGTTCACTATAGTCGGCATAGTTCACCCCTTCAGTATGCTGCTGGTCTAATTGAAAATCAGTGGTAAACAAATGCTTCTGATAAGACTTAAAGTCTGTAGACACCATCTTAGAACGAGAGAAATACAGCAGCCAAAATGCCTTTAGGAAAGCGTCATCATCCATAGCTTGCGTAGGGTTACGCCCTAACCATTTATATACCTCTAACCAGCTCTGATTTACTTTCTTGCGACTGCGGTCTCTTGTACTGGCTACAGATAACTGTTTAGAAACGATGTACAACACCCTATTCTTAAGGCGTTCTAAACTTGACAATTGCTTTCCTCTAAAGTTTAGCGTTTCAAATACCATCGATACATCTAAAGGACGCTCTTTAGACTCATTTAAGTTCAAAATAGAGAACAATAAGTGCTTAGTAAGCTTATCTATCCAGAAAGATAATTCGACTTGTGTAAAGTCTTTAATTCGCTCGCTAAAGAAGTCTTTGGCAAAAGACAGGTTATGTGTGTATAGCGTTTCTGTTTCTTCGGCATCGTATTCGGCATCATTAAAGATCTCCCTAATTAAGTAATTATGTGAAGGTACATCTACGTGATAACCGAAGATATAACGGTATCCATCTGCTTCCTTAATCTTAAAGTATTGCTCTGTAAGGCGTTGCTTAAGTGGGCTATCCTCTAGTGCCATAACTAATTCGGATAGTAAGATTAGAATAGTAGTCAGACGTTGTTGTCCATCTACGATATTAAACCCATCATAGCTATTGCCCTGAATAACTAGCTTACCTGCTCTTACCATAAACCCTTCTCGTCTGATACACTCGGTATCAAACTTGCTGAAGTCTGTCACTGTCAAAATACCTGTAAAGTGAAAGGCATTGCGGTTGTGATGGGTATTGTTTAGATCACCCCACAACTCCTCAAGCTCTTTCTTGGTCCATGAGTACCCTCTCTGATAATCAGGGATACGAAAGACTTTATCTCTAAATACTTCTTCGAAAGTGATAATGTTCATAGTAATTGGACTTAGCTAATTAAGGGGTGCAAAAGTAGGTAATATCAAGTAAATGGACTAATAGTGTCGTGGAAGTTAACATTTAGAGGTGCTATCATATACCATACTAACAAAACAAGAGCTACCTCATCAGTAGCTCTCTATTTAATCAATTCTTATACTGTAAATAAACTTATGAAACGAATTAAGATTGCAAAGCGATAATTAAGTAGTCTGTTTCAACCGAAGTAATCTTGTGAAGCGATACAACGGCATTAGCTAGTAAGTGAGTGTCTTCTCATTGAAGATTTGCTAGCGGTTACCCCTGTTCGACCAGGGCCGAGTTTATATAAAATAAACATTTATTACCCATTTTTCTGTCATTCCCACCAAGTCTCATAACATTAAATATTCTGTAAAAAAAGAACTCTCTAATTTGGGGTAAAACAAAATAAACATTTTGTAAATTTATGAACAACCTGAATATAAACGAAATGGACAATAGATTTTCTTACATTATACAAATTATTAAAAATTCACGTGCTAACGCTATTAGAGCAGTCAATTCAGAATTGATAAATTTATATTGGAATATAGGAGAATATATTAGTTTAAAAGTTGAGCAAAGTCAATGGGGAAAATCTGTTGTAAAAGAATTATCTGATTTCATTCAGTCTTCAGAACCTGAACTAAAGGGTTTTTCGGACAAGAATCTTTGGAGAATGAAACAATTTTACGAAACTTACAAAGATTTCCCAAAACTCTCAACACTGTTGAGACAAATTAGTTGGTCTCATAATTTGACTATTTTTTCAAGATGTAAGACAATTGAAGAACAAGAATTCTACATCAAAATAACTAAACAAGAAAATTATAGTGTTAGAGAATTAGATAGACAGATATCTAGCAGTTTTTTTGAACGTACTATGATAGGAGTTTCAAATCTCTCAACAGCGTTGAGAGAAACATCTAATTATTCATCAAACACATTTAAAGATAGTTATGTTTTTGACTTTCTAAATCTTCCTGAATCACATAGTGAAAGTGATCTACAAGAAGGATTGATTAACCAAATGAAAAAATTCATTCTTGAACTTGGTGGAGATTTTTTATTTATTGGAAAAGAATATAAAATACAGGTTGGGAATTCAGATTTTTATATCGATCTGTTATTTTATCATCGAGGTTTACAATGTTTAGTAGCTTTTGAACTAAAGGCTGACAAATTTAAACCAGCTCATCTAGGACAACTAAATTTTTATTTAGAAGCCTTAGACAGAGATGTAAAACGTCAAAACGAAAATCCAAGTATTGGAATTTTACTTTGTAAAGACAAAGACAAAGAAGTGGTAGAATATGCCCTTAGTTGCAGTCTATCCCCAACTATGGTTTCACAATATGAAACTCTACTTCCTGATAAAAAATTATTACAGCAAAAACTACAACAATTATTTGAGGACAGATAATTAGAAAAACTTCTTGTTGACTCAATAGTATTTATACCTCCTTAGGTTATACTTGGTATTTCATAAATAATGAAACGAAACAGCAATAAATCAGTCACAAAAAAAGAGCTACCTCATCAGTAGCTCTTTTTTCATATTATTTAAGCATCAGCTTATACTCTCGTTTATTGCTTTTAGGATTGATATCAACAAAATCATATTGATCAAAATCACTAAGCACTTTTTTAAAGTGAGGTGTAGCCTCTTCTATACTCCATGACTTAGGAAAATAGAATCCATCAAACTTTGCATCTTGGATATGAGCCTTAAACTCGTGTATAAACTCATCGAATCCACCATAGGTTAAAGCTACTGTACCATCCCACTTGATATCATACAATCCATTGTCTAGCGCAGTAAACGTGATTCTATGATTAGCAGACAAATCATGTCCTAATAGATAGATTCCAAAAGCAAAGTCACTCTCCATCATCTCATCTGATAAAGGAAGCGGATTAAGTACAAATTCTTTATTCACTAAAGAACTAAAGCTAAATGATTCATTTCCATCTGAGAGTAAAATACCTCCCTCATCTGACCAATACGTAGAGGATAAGATACACTGATGGTAATTATCCCATACAATAGCAGATTGCCACTGCACCATACTTGTGTATTCATCATCATCATCATCCTGGTCATCATCATCTAAATAATCTTCTCCTTCACTTTTATAATAGCCATTTGACTTTAAATGAAGGTCAAACCACAATTTCCCTGATTCGTCTAATCTCCCTGACCATACGAACTCTTCAAGTCCATTAGGTTTTGGATAAGCACTATCTACAAATGTTATTGTTCTCATCAATATATCTTTTTACTACAGCCCAAATCTACTAATAAGCCCCCAGTATTACAGCTTTTTTAAAACAAAAAAAGAGCTACCTTATCAGTAGCTCTCTATTTATAATTATTTAAAAGTTACAGTCTCTATAACCTCTTTACTCTTTCTTTCTTTCAGTACCACAGTCTTTTTGACTACTTCTTGCTTAGGAGTCCCGAAGTATTTATATACTTCGATATACGCCTTAGCAGCTGATTTAGTCTTCATACCGCTCTCGGCGAAGTACTTTAATGAAATCTCATACTTCCCTTCCTTCGCTTTAGGTAGTACATACATTTCAGGCCCAAAACCTCTTGTTACGTCATGCGAAAGTCTTCCTCCTAATTTCGTGTTTTTATTTCCATAATAACACTCTTCATTAGAAGCCTCTTTTACATGCAAATCAATATCTGTACTATCGATATTCCAATAGGTAAGCACTACTAAGTCACTGTTATAATTCGCATCATAGTAAGAAGCATAGTCTTTCTTAACCTGCGTTTCTAATTGTTGCATAAACATCTTCTCCTTTACAGACCAACTACCTTTATTATTATTTTGTTTCTCTATAAACGCATTGGCAAACAATCCATTAATAGCCAAAATACTTCCATAGGTATCTACTCTAAAACTCTTAGATGCACTGATATAATAGAATATTGCAGCAAGCTTAG
>JBOFGJ010000499.1:0-2554 GCA_051649065.1 Flavobacterium sp.
GGAGATCGTTATAACGTTCTTTAGCAGACTTGATTTGCCTAGTGATAGAGCGTTCTTCTGTTTTAAGTAATTCTATTTCAGCAAACTTTCTACCCCAGTTCGCTATCTCGATATCAGAGGTGTATAGTTTTTCTAGTTGACTATTCTTAGTAAAGTACAGTGTGCTGTCTTCGATTAGATCGATAGTCTCGTAGCTCGGTCTATTTAGAATATAGTTATACATAGATAATGCGGGATCTCCATCTGTACCAAACCAGAAGGTTAACTCTCTATCTTCTTGTAATGCATAGGCACGCACTAGTCCACTCTTAATAAAGTAGAAGTAGTTCTCGTGTTTCTCATACTCAGAAAGCAAGTAATTCTTAGGAAAAGTAATTTCCGTAAAAATAGCGATTAGCTTATTCTTGGCAGGTTTAGAAAGAGGGTGGATATTATCTATGATTTGTTCTAAATTCATTTAATTAACTTTGTAAAATATTAAACAAAGATAGTTTATAGTAACTTATTATCCCAGAATAAGTGATCGATGGATAAATGAAAAACAATTATACAAGCCAGGTCTGAATTAGTGGCTAAAGTATACTATAGTATGGCTAAGAAGCTAATGAAAGAGAGATGAAGTAGAGTTGCTTTGTAGTATTTGGCTAATACTGATTTTAGGATTATCTGTAGAATTATAGATGAATAGTAGAGGTGTTCTTATTAGAAATGGGTATAATAGTGCAAGAATCGCAAGATGGGAGAGGTATTTATTAAATAATGGAGGGTTAGTAGGTATATTTTGGATATTATGTGATAACAAATGGTAAAAATGTTAAAGTTACCTTAGTATAATGGATTGAGTAAGGCTGTTATTCTACCAAATTAATAAGTCAAGATGGTCAATACAAGGGAGTAATATCAAAGATAATTGTTTAATATACAAAAGTATATAGGGATGGGAGAAAAGATTATCTTTTTTTAGGAGTTTTATAATGAAGATAGAAATAAGGAGTTATCTAAATAGTTAATAAAGTATAAGTTGATGTGTGTTGCTTTTTTAGGTAATCTAAAATTAGAAGAATAGAGTGGAAAGTTGTATTTTTGCCAAGTTTTATTGTTAACTACACAACTAATACACACACTAAATGAAACAAACTAAGTATATTTTCGTAACAGGAGGAGTTACATCTTCATTAGGAAAAGGAATTATAGCTGCCTCATTGGCAAAGCTATTGCAGGCACGTGGATATTCGGCAACGATCCAGAAGTTTGACCCATATATTAATGTGGATCCAGGTACGCTTAATCCTTATGAGCATGGAGAATGTTTCGTGACTAATGATGGAGCAGAGACAGATCTTGACTTAGGTCACTATGAGAGATTCTTAAATGTACCAACTTCTCAAGCGAATAATGTAACGACTGGACGTGTTTACCTTTCTGTAATAGAGAAAGAGAGAAGAGGAGAATTTTTAGGAAAGACAGTACAGGTAGTACCTCATATCACTAATGAGATCAAGGAACGCATGCAGCTTTTAGGTAAGTCAGGTGATTATGATATTGTTATTACTGAGATCGGTGGTACAGTAGGTGATATTGAATCATTACCTTACATTGAGTCTGTACGTCAGTTATTATGGGAATTAGGAGATAATAATGCTATCGTGGTACACTTGACTTTAGTTCCTTATTTAGCAGCAGCAGGTGAGCTTAAAACTAAGCCAACACAACACTCTGTGAAGACATTAATGGAGAGCGGTATTAAAGCTGATATCTTAGTATGCCGTACAGAGCATAACTTAAGTACAGAGATACGTCAGAAACTAGCACAGTTCTGTAATGTAAAACCTGATTCGGTTATCCAATCTATCGATGCAGATACTATCTATGATGTTCCTAACTTAATGTTGGCAGAAGGATTAGATAAAGTGGCACTTAAGAAATTAGATTTACCAGAGAGAACAACTCCAGATTTAGTAAAATGGAATGAGTTTATCCATAAACTTAAAAACCCATTACACGTAGTGAATGTAGGTTTAGTAGGTAAGTATGTAGAACTTCAAGATTCATATAAGTCTATCTTAGAAGCGTTAGTACATGGTGGAGCTGAGAATCAAATAAAAGTAAATATCATTTCTATCCAATCGGATAATATCAATGCAGGTAATGTAGCAGAGAAATTAAAGAACTTAGATGCTGTATTAGTAGCACCAGGTTTTGGATCACGTGGAATAGAAGGAAAAATAGAAACAGTAAAATATGTAAGAGAGAATAATATTCCTTTCTTAGGTATCTGTTTAGGAATGCAAATGGCAGTAATAGAGTATGCTAGAAATGTACTAGGATATACTACTGCAAATACTACAGAGGTGAATGAGAGTACTCAGTATCCTGTAATTACTTTTATGGAAGACCAAAAGAATATTACGGATAAAGGAGGTACTATGCGTCTAGGTGGATGGGACTGTAAATTAAAAGAGGGTTCTAAAGCTTTTGAGATTTATGGAGAAAGTCTAATCAATGAGCGTCACCGCCATAGATATGAATTTAATAATCAATATTTAGAAGATTT
>JBOFGJ010000500.1:0-5136 GCA_051649065.1 Flavobacterium sp.
AAAGCTGATTTATACATAGATTTAGGTTCTGATCAGACTTCATTACACAATCCTTGGGCTGGTGGATACTACCCAGTAGGTGTATCTTTTGAAGAAGCAAATGATCTAATGGCTAATAACCCTGTCAAATTTAAAGAATTAGTACAAGAATCTTTAAGACGTCAGGCTACAGCAATCAATAAACACACTGCTAAAGGAACATACTTCTTTGACTATGGCAATGCATTCCTATTAGAGGCATCACGCGCAGGTGCTGATATCATGGCACCTAACGGTATAGACTTTAAATATCCTAGTTACGTACAGGACATTATGGGACCGATGTGTTTTGACTATGGATTCGGACCATTTAGATGGGTATGTGCTTCTGGTAATCCAGAGGATCTAGCGAAGACAGATAAAATAGCGTGTGAAATATTAGAAGAGATGATTAAAAACTCTCCTGTAGAAATACAACAACAGATGGCTGATAACATTCGCTGGATAAAAGGTGCCCAAGAGAACAAACTTGTCGTTGGTTCACAGGCGCGTATATTATATGCTGATGCTGAAGGTCGTATAAACATCGCTAGAGCATTTAACGATGCTATTAAAGCAGGAAAGATAGGTCCTGTCGTACTAGGTAGAGATCATCACGATGTATCAGGTACTGACTCACCATATAGAGAAACTTCTAATATATATGATGGTTCTAAATTCACTGCAGATATGGCAATACACAATGTCATAGGCGACAGTTTTAGAGGTGCAACATGGGTCTCTATACACAATGGTGGCGGTGTAGGATGGGGAGAAGTGATTAATGGAGGTTTTGGCATGTTACTTGATGGTACTATTGATGCACAGAAGAGATTAGAATCAATGTTATTCTGGGATGTAAACAATGGTATAGCCAGAAGAAGTTGGGCTCGTAACGATGAAGCGATCTTCGCGATTAAAAGAGCAATGCAAGTAGAACCTCTTTTAAAAGTAACTATACCAAACATAGTAGATGAAAACTTATTAAAATAACAATTAAAAAAGTAAACTCATGAAAGCTATTAAATTATTACCATTAGCACTATTAATGTTATTCGTAACAGCATGTAGTAGCGTTAAAGTAACAGCTGATTATGACAGAGCTGTTGACTTCAATCAATACAAAACATACGCTTTCTTTAAAGAAGGCATAGACCAAGCTCAGGTTAATGACTTAGACAAAAAGAGAATCTTAACAGCAATAGATAATAATCTAACAGCTAAAGGATTTACTAAGACAGATCGAAACCCTGACTTCGTTATCAATATCTTCACGAAAGCAAAGCAACAAGTAAACGTAACTACAAATAATAATTTCTATTCTCCTTACGGATACTATGGATGGGGATGGGGACCATACTGGGGACCTAATAATACAACAGTAACAACGTCTATCGAGGGTACTTTATACATCGATATTCTAGATACTAACAAGAAAGTATTAATTTGGCAAGGAATCGGTACTGGATACTTAGACAAATCTCCTAAACCTGAGAAGAAAGAACAACGCATCAATGACTTTATCGAAAAAGTCTTAGCGAAGTTCCCTCCTACTCTTGATAAGAAATAATTAAGAATACCTAAAAAAATAAAGGCTTGATTCGAATTGAATCAAGCCTTTGTTTTTTTCCTCCTATTTTATCTAGAGCAAACAATAATTTATAAGATGCTTCGAATATCGTATTCCGTCTCTGGGTTAAACCTAGATTAAGCATCTTTACTACACAGAGCATCTTCTTGAAAATTCCTACATTCTAAAAATAATCACTGTTAATCACTCATACTTTTTGTTATATTTACAACAAACAATAACAATTTCATTTATGAAAACACAAGAATATGAAAGTAACGACTTGATCGAAAGATTACCACAACATTTGAAACAATTTATCAAACCGCAAAGTTATCAAGACTATACACCTATTAATCAAGCTGTATGGAGATATGTAATGCGCAAGAATGTTGATTATCTATCTAAAGTTGCTCACGAATCATATCTTGAAGGTCTAGCTAAAACAGGTATCTCTATCGAGAGTATCCCTAGTATGTATGGGATGAATAGAATACTAAAAGAAATAGGTTGGGCTGCTGTAGCAGTAGATGGCTTTATACCACCAAATGCCTTTATGGAGTTTCAGGCTTATAAAGTTCTTGTTATTGCTTCTGATATTAGACAATTAGAAAACATAGAATATACTCCAGCTCCGGATATTATACATGAAGGTGCAGGACACGCTCCTATTATTGCTAACCCAGAATATGCAGAATACCTAAGACGATTCGGAGAGATAGGATGTAAAGCTATTTCATCTGGTAGAGACTACGAGATTTACGAAGCGATACGTCTATTATCTATCCTAAAAGAGGCTGAAGGTGTAGCAGAGGAAGAAATAACAAAAGCAGAACAACGAGTAGAATATTTACAAAGCATCACAGAAACTCCTTCTGAGATGGCATTAGTGCGTAACCTTCACTGGTGGACTGTAGAGTATGGTCTTATTGGAACAATTGATAACCCGAAGATATATGGTGCAGGGTTACTATCTTCTATCGGAGAGAGTGCTTGGTGCATGACTGACAATGTGAAGAAACTTCCATATAGTATAGAAGCAGCTACACAAGGATTTGACATCACTAAACTTCAACCTCAGCTATATGTAACTCCTGACTTCGCTTACTTAAGTGAAGTACTTGAAGAGTTTGCTAATAAAATGGCTTTGCGCAAAGGTGGATTAATGGGAGTGAATAAACTAATTGACTCTAAAGCGCTAGGAACAATAGAACTTAATACAGGATTACAAATATCAGGTATATTCACACGAGCTATCGAACACGAAGGCAAGCCTGCTTATATCCAAACCACTGGTGTTACTGCATTAGCTTATAGAGAGAAAGAATTAGTAGGACACGGAACTGAGACTCATCCTCACGGTTTTGGGACTGCATTAGGTCGCCTAAAAGGAATCAACTTAGCTATCGAAGATATGAGCCCTAGAGACTTAAAAGCTTATAACCTATATGAAGGCAAACCTGTAACATTAGAGTTTGAAGGGGATATCACGGTATCTGGAACGAATATCACTGGTATTCGCAACATACACGGTAAGATTATCCTGATTAGCTTTAGCGACTGTACAGTAAAGCACGGAGATGAAGTATTATTCCAACCTGAATGGGGAACTTATGATATGGCTGTAGGAGCTAATGTTATCTCTGCGTTCTCAGGTCCTGCAGATTATAACAGTTTTGATTTGATTAATCACGTCCCTTCTAGCCAAACAATAAAGGCAAAGAGAGACGAGAAGAAGATAAAGCTTGAGAACTTATATCAAGAGGTTAGAGCAATGAGAGAAGAGAATAAAGCTGCTAATCTAGACCTTATTATAGATACTATAAAGGAAAATTATGTTACAGATTGGTTGTTGACAGTAGAGATACTAGAACTAGCTAAGAAAGCTTCTAATACAGCATTAGCCGAAAAAGCAATGAGCCACCTAACATCTGTTCAAAGTAACAGACCTGAGGTAGCTCATTTAATCAAAGACGGTATTGAGATAATAAATAAAAGCTTATAAAGCCATATCGAATACCAAATCTTTATCTTGTTGTATCGCATTACCTTGATACTCTAGTGTCCAACCTAAGGTTTGAGTAACTATTAATATTTTAGAAAGTTCACTTATAAGTCGATTCTCTGCATTCGATTTTAAAGTGGACTTTTCTATTTTAGCTTCTAAGTCTTTCTTAACCTTCGCATTGATCTTGTTATAATCATCTCCTTTAAAAGGATTAAAAGTACTCTGTTCTACATCTAGTATTTGATAATCTGGATAGATTTGCACTTCTGCTTCTGGAATGTATAATAGCTGTACTATCTTATTCTTCTCATCTATCTGATATTTCAGTTGACTCAAATCATAAGACACTGTTGCTTTAGCATTGACGATTACAACAGCCTTCTTATCAAAAGAAACTAGATTCATCAGATACTTCTGCTGATCTTTATACGTCATCACTTGAGAAAAAGTAGCCTCTGTCACCACTAATTTGCTCACATTCTTTAACTGCTCCTGGATTAAGGCAGTGTTATATTGCATATCGTCACTCTTTCCTTTCACTAGGTAGTTATATACTACTACTCCTGAAAACATAAAAAAGAGTACTATAAATATTCCGAAAACTACACGTAACAACTTTCTCATAATTATCTAAAACTCATAAATGGATATTTCTCTAACAAGTAATCTATTTTCTCTACTAATGTGTCTAAGAATGCTAAGTGCTGTTCTGCCGTAGGATTAAATGGTCTGTGATTTAAACCTTTCTGTACATCATCTACTTTTTGCATTATCGGATACATATCTGGATGAATCCAAATAGTATTAAAACGCTCCCATACATAATCTATTGCTAGCTCATTAGGGTGTAACATATCTGCTTTATAAAAGCGGTAATCTCTCAGCTCATCCATCACGATCTCATAAGAAGGGAAGTAACTTATAGTTCCCTCACTCTGCTGATCTAACACATCGTGAAGCGCAGTGAATAATACTGATTTACTTCTCTGATTCTCTATGATCCCATCTTTAAAATGTCTCACAGGAGAAACTGTAAAGACTATTTGTATCCTAGGGTTGATTGTCTTTACTAATTTAATAATATTACATAGACTAGCATATACCTCAGCATGAGAAAGTAATCTCTTCCTAAAGTTACTCTGAGCTACTTTATGACAATTAGCAACTACCATACCTGACTCTATATGCTCATACACCCAAGCTGTCCCAAGTGTAATATATAAGAATGTACTCTCTTTTAAAGCAGTCTGTAAGTCAAACAGCTTTACATTTAGTTTCGTCACAATATCCTCTTCATCCAATTCATTCAAATCTGAATGGGCAATAAAGCTACTCCACACTTCATTATGACAGAACACATCTTCACCTGTAAACTCGTATCCATTAACGGCATATTCTATTACACGCTCTATCGCGATCGGGTGAAACAGAATACCGAATGGATTTACCACACTCTGGAACTGATAGTTCTTAAGCTTATCACTTATATTAACCGCAAAACAAGATCCCATAGACAAGATCTTATCGTCATACTTAATTC
>JBOFGJ010000501.1:0-3946 GCA_051649065.1 Flavobacterium sp.
CGTTAGAAATGAATAAAATTTATAGAAGTACGAAAGTTTTGTTTTTAGGAGGACTATTATTTGGTTTATCTGTATTTTTCGTTAGTTGTAAAAATCAGTCAAATGAGGGAGCTGAAGAAGTAGCTGCTTTAGAAGTAAAAACCAATGTAGTAGAGAAAGGTGATGCCTTAGTATTAAAAAAATATACTGCATCATTAGAAGGAAGAGTTAACGTAGAAGTACGTGCACAGGCTTCAGGATATATAGAAAAGATATTAGTAGAAGAGGGAAGCTATGTGAAAAAAGGTCAAGCATTAATATTAATCGATGCTCAACCTTACCGCATACAGCTAAACAATGCTAATGCTAGCTTAAGAGCAGCACAGGCAGCGTTAGTTAATGCACAGTTAGAAAAAGATAAAGTGCAATCTCTATTAGATAATAAGTTCGTATCACCGATACAGTTAAAGACAGCAGAGGCAGTCTTAGACAATGCAAAGGCTAATGTAGCTCAAGCTCAGGCAGCTGTAGCAGAGGCTAAGTTAAACTTAAGCTACTGTACAATCACAGCTCCAGTAGATGGGTTCTTAGGACGTATCACTAAGCGTGTGGGTAACTTAGTAACAGCTGGTGAGGCAGAAGAGTTAACTACGATGTCTGATATCTCTCAGATGTATGCTTACTTCTCATTGACAGAGGCTGATTATTTCAATTTGATTAAGGAGAATGGGTCTGCTGAGAATGTACTGAAGATGCCAATAGAACTAGAATTGAGTAATGGAGATAAGTATCCTATCACAGGTAAAGTAGATGTAATCAACGGAGAGTTTGATGCAGGGACTAACTCTATCAGTGTGCGTGCTGTGTTTGATAATCCAGATCGATTATTGAGAAATGGTGGTACAGGTATCGTTAATTTAATGGCTACATATAAGAATGTAGTACAGATTCCTATTGCTGCTACTTCTGACCTACAAGATAAGATCTTCGCTTATGTAGTGAATAAAGATAACACTGTAGATCAACGTCAGTTAAAAATCATCGGTAAGAACTTGCACACTTACTTCATAGAAAGTGGAGTGAATCAAGGAGAGGTACTTGCTATAACAGGTGCGAACCAATTACAAGATGGTATGACAGTAACTGCGCTACCTGTATCAGCTAAGAAAGAGGGGGGTAATGTAGAGCCACAAACTGCGAAAGCAAGTGAGTAAGCAATCTCAAAAGATTCTTTATTTTAATTAAAACAAACAGAACAAATGCTTAAAAAGATAATACATAGACCTGTACTGGCTACGGTTATATCTCTTATTATAGTAATATTAGGGGCAGTAGGGCTGACACAGTTACCTATAGCACAGTTCCCTGATATTGCACCTCCTAGTGTTACTGTAGCTGCGTCTTACCCTGGTGGTAATGCGGAGACAGTTCTAAAATCAGTGGTTACCCCTCTAGAAGAGGTAATTAACGGGGTTGAAAATATGACTCACATAGAGTCTACAGCAAGTAATGATGGTACTGCATCTATCACTGTATTCTTTGATTTAGAGACAGATCCAGATCAAGCAGCAGTAAACGTTCAGAATAGGGTAGCTCAGGTATCTGGTATTCTTCCTGCGGAAGTATTACAGGCAGGGGTAATCACACAGAAGGAGCAACGTGGTATGATTATGATTATTGACCTTATCAGTGAGGACAATACATTATACGATGAGACATTCGTACAGAACTACGCTCGTATAAACTTAGTCCGTGAGTTAAAACGTATAAAAGGGGTAGGTAAAGTACAGTTGTATGGAGAGAAAGATTATGCAATGCGTGTGTGGCTTGACCCTCACAAATTAGCTAATAGAGGATTAACACCTAAAGATGTAGAGCGCGCTATCCAAAGTCAGAGTATGGAGGTAGCTGCTGGTAACTTAGGTCAGAATGCAGGTGGAGCAGTACAGTACACATTGACTTATCCAGGAAAATATAATACTCCAGAACAGTTCGAAGAGATAGTAGTTCAGGCTGATAAAAGTGGTAATGTTCTGTACTTAAAAGATATTGCCCGTATAGAATTTGGTGCGGTAGCTTATGATGAGGAGAATAAGATCAACAGTTTAGATGCTGTGAGTATGGCAGTGTTCCAAACAAAGGGATCGAATGCTAATGAGATTCAAACTCAAGTATATAAAGTAATTGAGGATTTGACTCCACAGTTGCCTAAAGGGTTAAAGTACAATGTAACATTTGCAAATAAAACACAGTTAGATGAATCTATTAATCAGGTAAAAACAACCTTGATAGAAGCGTTCTTATTGGTATTCGTAATTGTATATATTTTCTTACAAGATTTTAGATCGACACTTATTCCAGCGATTGCTGTGCCAGTATCATTGATCGGTACATTCTTCTTCTTGAATATGTTAGGGTTTTCTATTAACATGTTGACGCTTTTCGCATTAGTACTAGCCATAGGTATTGTCGTCGATGATGCTATCGTCGTCGTTGAGGCTGTCCATAGTACGATGGAACTCGAGGGGCTTAATGCCAAGGAGGCAACTTCTAAAGCGATGAGTGAGATCTCGGGTGCGATTATCTCTATTACCTTAGTAATGTCTGCGGTATTCTTACCAGTAGGATTTATGGAAGGACCAGTAGGGGTATTCTATAAGCAGTTCGCTTATACCTTAGCGATAGCAATTATGATTTCGGCAGTAAATGCCTTGACATTGAGTCCTGCATTGTGTGCTCTTTTATTAAAGAACCACCACCATGATTTAGATAATACAGGAGAAGTAAAGAAGAATGGATTTAAAACAAGATTCTTTAGATCGTTTAATGCCGGATTTACTTCATTAACGAATAGATACATAGGAGGAGTTAAATTCCTAATCAAGAGAAAAGTATTAAGCTTATGTATTCTTGCTGGATCTATCATAGGGATGGTATTCTTAATGAATAGCACACCTAAAGGGTTTATTCCTAACGAAGATCAAGGATTTGCCATGTTTGCACTTTCATTACCTCCAGGATCATCTATTGATAGAACCGCAGCAGTATTAAAAGAGGGAGATGAAATCATGAGAAAGCACCCGTCTGTAAAGACAGTCACTACAATCTCAGGATTTAATATCCTTGGTAATGCAGCCAGTCCAGCTTATGGTATGGGATTCATCTCATTTAAAGATTTAAAAGAAAGAGGAGAAGTTAGAGACATTAATGAGATCATAGCTGAGTTAAACAGTCAATTGACATCATTAAAAGAAGGAGAGTTTTATGTATTCGCTAACCCTACTGTACCTGGATTCGGAGATTTCGATGGATTAGAGATGGTGGTGCAAGATAAAAGAGGAGGTAGCATAGACGAGTTCGCTAACGTAGTGAATCAGTTTAATAAAGATTTGACTGAGACAGATGAGGTACAGAGTGCATTTACAATGTTTAAAGCGGATTTCCCTATGTTTAAAATAGTAGTAGATCCAGTAAAAGCTAAGATGCACGGAGTAGATGTAAGTGATATGATGAATGCTGTACAGTTATTTTACGGATCTGCACAAGTAAACGATTTTAACCGTTTTGGAAAGCAGTTTAAGGTATTCGTACAAGGTGATGCTCAGTTTAGAGCTGATGAAGAATCGTTTAAGACGATCTATGTGACTGCTGGATCAGGAGAAATGATACCGATTAGTTCATTAGCACATTTAGAAAAAGTGTATGGACCTCAGGCTATCAGCCGTCACAACTTGTTTAACTCTATCGCTGTAAACGGAATTATAAAACCAGGGACAAGTACTGGAGATGCGATGAAAGCTGTAGAGAAAGTAGCTGCTGAGAAATTACCAGCAGGTTATGGTATCGAGTGGTTAGGATTAAGTAAAGAGGAACAAAAGTCAGGTAATCAGATGGTATTCATCTTTGGTTTATCATTATTGTTTATTTACTTTATTTTATCAGCGCAGTATGAGAGTTACATTTTGCC
>JBOFGJ010000502.1:0-6367 GCA_051649065.1 Flavobacterium sp.
GTTCTCTTACTGAATTTGATCAAAAGTCTAAAGAGTATTTAGGTGCATTTATGCAACGTACTGAGATTATGTATGCACAATCATCGTTTAACACAAATTATGCTCAGTATGAATTAGACCTTAATATCCCTAGAGCAAAAGAATCAGGAGTATTAGTAAGTGATATATTCTCAGCTTTACAAGGTTACATTGGAGGTATATATGCAGCTGACTTTACACGTTTTGGTAAACAATACCGCGTTATGGTTCAAGCATTACCAGAATACAGATCTGACAAAAACAGCTTAAATGAGATTTATGTTAGAACAGCATCTGGAGAAATGGCACCAGTAACACAGTTCGTAGACTTGAAAAAAGTATATGGTCCACAATCAGTAAACCGTTATAACTTATTTACTTCTTCTAATATTGCTGGAGCTCCAAAACCAGGATTCAGTTCTGGTGATGCAATTAAAGCTGTACAAGAAGTAGCTGCTCAAACATTAAATGCTGATTATGGAATTGACTTTACAGGTCTTTCTCGTGAAGAGATTAGCTCTGGTAACCAGACTGTAATGATCTTTGCTTTATGTATTATCTTCGTTTACTTCCTATTATCTGCACAATACGAAAGTTACTTATTACCTTTAGCAGTAATCTTATCATTACCTACAGGTATTATGGGAGCTTTCATTGCACAGAAATATGCAGGATTAGAGAATAATATTTACTTCCAGATTGCACTGGTGATGCTTGTCGGTCTTCTTGCTAAGAATGCCATTCTTATTGTTGAGTTTGCTTTACAGAGACGTCAACACGGAGAGTCAATAGCTGAATCAGCTATAAACGGAGCTAAAGCTCGTTTAAGACCTATCTTAATGACATCTTTCGCCTTTATCTTAGGTATGATGCCATTAGTATTTGCTAAAGGTGTTGGAGATGTTGGTAACAGATCTATTGGTACAGGTGCTGCATTTGGACTATTGATTGGTACTATACTAGGGGTATTCGTGATTCCTGTACTTTATGCTATCTTCCAATACATACAAGAAAAAATTAAACCGATTAAATTCGTAGAGCACAAGTCAGAATAATATGAAAAAACAAACTTTATATAGAGCTTTACCTATTGCTGCTTTAGCCCTTACTATGCAATCTTGTATCGTATCAAAAAACTACGAGAGACCAGAAGTAACGAATGAAGCACAATTTCGTACTGATAAAATATCTCAAGATTCTCTTTCTATGGCAGAAATGTCATGGAAAGAGTTATTCTCTGATCAAGTACTAGTTCAACATATTGAACGTGGATTAGAGAATAATCTTGATATCAGAATAGCATTAGAGAATATTAATGCAGCTCACGCATATATGTTACAAGGTAAATGGGGATATGCTCCTACATTAAACCTTGGGACAAACTATACTCATACTGTGATGTCTAAAAACACACAAATGGGAAAACTGATGGGTAATGATACTCGTGTAAAAACAGATCAATTAGATATCACAGGTCAATTCGCTTGGGAATTAGACGTTTGGGGAAAAATCAGAAGTGATAAGAGAGCTGCTAATGCTAGTTACCTTCAAACAATGTCTGCGCATCAAGCTGTAAAAACACAACTTATATCTACTATCGCTACTACATATTTTCAATTAGTAGCTTTAGATGAGCAGAAGAGAGTTACTGAACAAACAATAGTTAACAGAACAAACAGTTTAGAAACTATTGAAGCATTAAAAGACTCAGGACAAGTTAATGAAGTTGCTGTTAAACAAACACAAGCTCAGTTATTAAATGCAAAAGCACTTTTAGTTGACCTTAATAATAACATCAAACTAACTGAGAATACTTTTAGTATTTTATTAGGTGATAACCCTGGTGCTATTAATAGAGCTGACCTAAAATCTCAGAAATTAAATGCTGATTTAACTGTAGGTGTACCTCTTCAATTGTTAAGCAACAGACCTGATGTAAGAGCTGCTGAATATGGTTTAATCAATGCGTTCGAGATGACTAATGTTGCTCGTGCAAACTTCTATCCATCATTTAAACTAACAGCTAATGGAGGTTTACAAAGCATGGATTTTGATAACTTATTTAATACTAGCTCTTTATTTGCTAATTTCATAGGAGGTCTTACTCAACCTATTTTAAATGGCAGAAAGATTAAAACTGCACATGAAGTAGCAAAAGCAAAACAAGAGTCTGCTTTATTAAGTTATAAAAAGTCAATCTTAACTGCTTCTAAAGAAGTTTCAGATGCTTTGTATACTTACCAAAGTTCTTCAGATAAGCTGAAACTTAAAAAGCAAGAATACGAAGCTTATAACCTAGCTACTGAATATTCAGAAGAGTTATTAATCCAAGGTATGGCTAACTACCTAGATGTATTAACTGCTAGAGAAAGCGCTCTTGCTGCTGAATTAAGTTATATAAATACTGAATTAGCTCAACTTACTTCTGTTGTACAGCTTTACAGAGCTGTCGGAGGTGGTATAAAATAATTTTATAGTTAATTGTTATTCATTAAAAAAGAGTAGTTATTTAGTTAACTACTCTTTTTTTATACATTTGAGTTATGAATATATCAAGAGTCATACTTCCTCTTTTATTTCCGAGATACACTTGGAGACACAAAAACAATCAAAAGACAGTTTACCTAACTTTTGACGATGGCCCTATTCCTGAAGTGACTGAATGGGTGTTAGATATTTTAAAACAATATAATGTTAAAGCAACTTTCTTTTGCATAGGAGATAATGTACGTAAACACCCTCATATATTCAATAGAATCATCAAGGATGGACACCAAGTGGGTAACCATACTTTTAATCACTTAAATGGCTGGAAGAATGAGAATGAACACTATTTAAACAATATTCAATTAGCAAAAGAAGAAATGTCAAAACATTTGTCATTAGATAGGCAGACATTGTTATATAGACCTCCTTATGGTAAAATAAAGAAATCACAAGCTAAAGAAGTACTTAATAAGGGGTATGAAATTATTATGTGGTCACATCTAACGAAGGATTATGACAAGACTATAACACCCGAAGAATGTTATAAAAGAGCCATAACAAGTATGGCTCCAGGAAGTATTATTGTATTTCACGATAGTATTAAAGCTAGTCACAACTTGCGTTATGCCTTACCGAAGACTATTGAATTTTTATTATCACAAGGCTATACTCTAGAATGCTTATAATGTTTTTGTGACATTGATAAGTGAGTTAGCATCCATAACACCACTTTGGCGCCATATCATACTCCCTTTTTTATACAGCATCATAGTAGGTACCTGCTTAATACGCAGTGCCTCTACTAATTCACCATTCTTTTCAACATCGATTTTCACTATACGCAACCTATCTCCCATAGCCGCAGCCACATCGATTAAGATAGGGTTCATCGTAGTACATGCTTCATTCCACTGTGCATAGAAGTGGATTAAAACAGGAACATCTGCTGTTACTAAATCTCCGAATTTTGACATATACTATAAATTAACTTTTAAAAACTGTTCTTATAAACCTACACTATGTACTACATAAGTTCACATCATTTATGATATTCAACTAATCCACCAAGATTATTAAACAAAGTTACTTTGCTATAATCTACAATTGTGATTTATAGGTTTAATATACAAAAATATTACTTTCTAGCAACATTCCGTACTTTTTTAGTATTATTCATTACTTTTTTCTTCGTAATTCTATAACTGTAATCTCTGGCCAGATACCTGTACGACCTTGATAAGCATGGTATCCAAATCCTCTATTCACATAGATGTATTTTCCCATCTTCTCATATAGCCCCGCCCATTGTTTATATATGTATTGTATAGGACTCCATTTGATTAATCCAGGTATCTCTATACCGAACTGACTACCATGCGTATGTCCTGATAAAGTAAGTTGAAAATTCTTTGGATGATCTAATACTTTAGCTTCCCAATGCGAAGGATCATGACTCATTAATATTTTAAAATCCTTAGCCCCTATACCTTCTGTTGATTTGTCTAAATCACCAAACTTTTGGAAGTGACCTCTCACGCCCCAGTTCTCAACTCCTACCACAGCTATGCGTTGTCCATCCTTTTCAAACCACACATGCTCATTTCTGAGTAGTCTAAAATCTAACTTAGAACTAATATCACAAATACCATGAAAATTGGCAACTCTATCTTCCTCATTATCCCAACGTGCATAATCCCCATAATCATGATTACCCAAGATAGAATATTTACCATACTTATACTTGCGTATTTTGCCAAACACATCATACCATGGTATCATCTCATCCGCTAAACTATTCACAATATCCCCTGTAAATAATAATGCATCTGACTCTTGACTATTGATTAAATCTACAGCATATCTAATCTTCTCCTCATTATCAAAACTTCCACTGTGTATGTCTGATATCTGTGTAAACTTAAATCCATCAAAAACTTCAGGTAAGTCCTCATATTCCAGAACCTGTTTACGAACTTCGAATTTATATCTGCCAATAGTAATTCCATGAAGAACAGAAATAAAAGGAATAGATGCAACACCAAAAGCTATAGTCGAAACAAACTTTCTTCTACTTGGTACATAACTCTCTTTGTCATCCTTCTTGATTGTAATACCCTTTGAATAGTTAATAATCCCTCTAATAATCCCTCTAATAATCCTAACAATATCTTCTACTATCAACAAAAGAGTGATAATGACTTTAGGTAGATAGAATAACAGAACCAAGGCTCCTGCTACTAACGCCTGATGATTTTTACCATGATTACGGTCAAACTGTGAAAAACCGTAAATCATATAGGCTATACCTAATACGGATACGATAACATATCCCCATCTTAATATTTTATTTTTGGTTATCTGACGAACTGCTTGAAAACAATAAAATTCTGATAAAACAATTACTAACAGTAACACTATAAGTCTCCCCATTTCAATAATCTATAAAAAACAAATTTAGATTTTTATAAAAGCATTCAAAGTATCTTTAACAATATTTATTGATATTTTCTATAATCTCATCATATAAAACTTGATAACCTTCCAACTCCCCTAGTACAAAATCACTATCTTTGAACATCAGAAATTAATTACCTTTAACAAAAACTCAAAGTATAAATGGCTAATAAAAACCGTCTTTTCTTACTTGATGCATATGCCCTGATCTTCAGAGGATACTATGCATTCATTAAAAACCCACGAATTAACTCTAAAGGGCTTGATACCTCTGCTATTCTAGGTTTTATGAACTCCTTGATAGACGTTATTAAAAGAGAATCACCTGATCACTTAGCTGTTGCTTTTGATAGAGGTGGTAGTACTTTAAGACTAGAACTATTCCCTGAATATAAAGCTAATAGAGATGCAACTCCTGAAGCTATCAAAATAGCGATTCCTTATATCAAACAAATCCTTGAGGCTATGCATATTCCTATCGTTGAAGTTAGTGGATTTGAAGCTGATGACTTGATTGGAACATTGTCTAAACAAGCTGAGAAAGAAGGTTTCGAAGTATATATGGTAACTCCTGATAAAGATTATGCTCAGTTAGTATCTGAGAATATCTTTATGTACAGACCAGCTCGTATGGGTAATGGTATAGAAATATGGGGTGTTGATCAAGTAAAAGAAAAATTCGAAGTAGACTATCCTGAGCAAGTGATAGACTTCTTAGGTATGATGGGGGATGCTGTTGATAACATTCCTGGCCTACCAGGTGTAGGAGAGAAAACTGCAAAGAAATTTATCAAAGAATACGGTTCTATGGAAAACTTATTAGCGCATACACATGAGCTAAAAGGAAAAATGAAGGAGAACATCGAAGCCAATAAAGAGAAAGGATTACTATCTAAAAAACTAGCTACTATCATCTTAGACTGCCCTGTGCAGTTTAATGAGAAAGACTATGTATTAGAATGTCCAGATGTAGAGAAATCGGAAGCATTATTTATCGAACTTGAATTCAGAAGAATGAAAGAGCAATTCGATAAACTTTTTAATAAAGGTAAAGAAGTTATTCCTACTCCTAGTGCACCTACTGCTAATACAACAGGTGGCGATGAGCAATTCTCATTATTCGGAGATACTTCAGATAGTGTAGATTCACCATCAGAACAATACTTTAGTGCATTAAATACAACTAACCACGTATACCAACTATGTAATAGTGGTATGGCTGTGCGTTTATTAATACAAAACTTACTAAATCAGAAGTCTGTATGTTTTGACACAGAGACTACTGGCTTAGATCCTTTCACAGCAGAACTTGTGGGTATCGCTTTCTCATTTGAGAAAGGAACTGCATTTTATGTACCTGTACCTGAGAATCAAGAAGAAGCTAAAATATTTGTACAGCAATTCAAAC
>JBOFGJ010000503.1:0-1209 GCA_051649065.1 Flavobacterium sp.
TGATGAGGCTGGCCATGACCCAGGACCTGATCACAAGTTCGGCTGGGGATTAATTAATGCCAAAGCAGGTGTAGATGTAATGTTAGCAGCTAAAGATCAGCGAAGTGCATATATATCTGAAAACATATTAAATAATGGTCAAAAATATGTACAAGAGATTAAGGTGACAGAACCTATGACTAAAATGGTGGTTACTCTAGCATGGACAGATCCAATGGCAGGAGTGTCTATTAAAAATACAGATGAAGAATATATGAAAACTAATCCTCTACTGATTAATGATCTTGATTTAGTGGTTAGAAAAGATGGGGAAGTTTATTTTCCTTGGAAACTTAATAAGAACTTTAATGATTTAAAAGCTGTTAGAGGAGTTAATGATGTAGATAATATTGAAAAGATAGAAATATTTGATGTTAAACCAGGAAAGTATATTATAGAAATAGGGCATTCTAAATCCCTTCAAGGAGCTAAACCTCAAGCATATTCTTTAGTAACAACTATTGGAGAGTTTGATAAGCTTAGAAAGATGAAGGATGAAGAGGAAGAGAATAATGAATCTACAGATATTAGACTATGGCCTAATCCTGTGGTAGATAATTTATTTATAACTGTTGGTAAAAAGTATAATGGTAGAACAGTAAACGTGCGTATTTTCGATATTAATGGTAGACTAGTATCTACTGCTTCTGAGATAGCAGAACAAGGTGTTATATCAGTTAATATGCAAGGACATAATGCTAATGTGTATATAGTAGAGGTTAAAACATTTGACTCTTCTAAAACTACGCGTATTACTAAGAAATAGATGTTTAGATTAAATAATGTTAATTACTTAAAAGCTGTTATTCTAGGGTAACAGCTTTTGCTGTTTTAATCTAGTTCATACTCAGTTACTTTAGGTTTTTGTGTGTAAATAGATTGTTAATGTTTATTAAAGATAATTGGAAATTACTTATTAATTCTTTTCATTTGTTGCGTACTTTTTATTTAAAATGGTACATAGATAAAGATTGTTTTTCTCTTGTCACTTTTTTGCCTTACTAACAAAAGTAGAAAACAAAGAAAATAACAACAGTATGAAAAAGAGAGTTTTAATTGGAGCATTTGCATTAAGTGCTTCATTTGCTAACGCACAAAGTAGAGTTAGTAGTACAAGTATAGGTATAAACCTTGGGGGACTTGTATCTGTGGTATATGACGATACTTCAG
>JBOFGJ010000504.1:0-7057 GCA_051649065.1 Flavobacterium sp.
ATGACTGTAATCACCAACTCTATTTGGGTACGAGCTAGACGCTCTGGACTATTACACGATCAAGTAAAGATAGGTGCTTATGTCGAAAAAGGTGCTATACTAGCTGAGATATCTGATCCTTATGGACAAGAAAACACACTGATGAGAGCACCGAATGCAGGATATGTAATCAATGTAAATGACGCACCTATCGTGTATCAAGGAGATGCTGTATTCCACATCTCAAAAACACTAAAAAAATGAATAAAGACGAATTAAGACTAAAATATAAAGCATTACGCGAACAACTAAGTGAAGACGAAATAGACAACCTGAGTTTAGACATCGCTAACCAAGCGTTGCGTTTACCGATTTGGGACAAAACTAACTATCACTTATTCTTGAGTATTCAGAATAAAAAAGAGATAGATACTGAGTACTTATTACAGATATTAGCAGGTAAGGATAAGAATGTCATCTTATCTAAATCAGACTTTAAAGAAGGTACATTAGCACATTACCTCTTGACGGATAACACTACGATTAAAATCAATAGTTATGGTATTCCTGAACCTATAGATGGCATTCAGGTAGGTGAGAAACAGCTAGATGTGGTCTTCATTCCCCTATTAGCTTATGACACTAAAGGGAATAGAATAGGTTATGGCAAGGGTTTCTACGATAGATTCTTAGCAGAATGCAAGCCTGATGTGATCAAAGTGGGACTGAGCTTCTTCCCTCCTGAAGACCATATCAGTGATGTGAGAGAAGGTGATATACCTCTTGATTATTGCATCACACCTACAAAAGTATATACATTTTAAAATATAATGACTGAGATAGTACAGTGATGTTATCTCGGTCATTTTTTATTCTAAATGGATGGAGGTTCATCGAGTTACAAGGTAGCAATCTAAGATTAAAATTGAATAACTATTAGTCAGTTAGCAAAAATATTTTTATGTTTATTAAAAATATTTACCAATGATCAAAAATACTATAACATTACTTACTCTTTCTCTCGTAGGTTTAGCTTGGGGACAACAGTCACCGAAATTCGCTTCTACTCCTTCATTAAGCCCTGACGGAAAGACAACTTACTTTAGCTATAATGGCGATATATGGCAAGCTCCGACCGCTGGTGGAGAAGCGTTAAGAATAACTGCTCTACAAGGCAATGCGACTAATCCACGAGTATCACCAGATGGCAAATGGTTAGCTTTTACATCTAACCAGTACGGCAATAAAGATGTATTCCTAATGCCTCTGACAGGAGGTAATATCACACAGCTCACTTATAGTCAAGCATCTGAAGATGTAGAGAGCTGGAGCTGGGATAGCAAGACTATTTATTTGACATCTAATGCTAATAATAACTATGGATCTTATGCTATAGATATCAATGGAGGTACGCCAAGACCTCTGTTCACGAACTTCTTTAATAACACCAATGAGTTAGTAGTTACTCCTTCAGGTGAATACCTATTCACAAGTTCTATGGAGAGCGCTAGCCAGACGACACGTAAGCGTTATAAGGGTGAAAACAACCCTGACATATTAAGTTACAACCCAACTACTAAAGTATTCAAATCATATACTGACTACAATGGTAAAGATTTTAACCCTACTGTAGATAAGAATGGCAAGATCTACTTTATCTCTGATGAGAATAATGGCAACTTTAACCTATACACATTTGAGAATGGGAAAAAGGTCGCTCTTACGAATTTTGACACTTCTATTAGAAAACCGTATGTATCAGCTGATGGTAGTAAAGTCGTATTCGAGAAGGACTATATAATCTACGTATTTGACACTACTACTAAGACAATCTCTCCTCTAGCCTCTACTGTGAATACAAACAAGGCAATAGACAAAGAACAATCATACAATGTAGAGGATGATACAGACTACTTCGATGTATCACCAGATGCTAAGAAGATTGCTTTTGTTAGTCGTGGGGTATTATTCGTATCTGATATAGAAGGTAAGTTCATCCAGCCTGTCACAGATGGCAAAGAACGCGTAATGGAAGTTAAGTGGCTAAAAGATAACAAGACCTTATTATACAATCAGACGTTTAATGGATACCAAAACTGGTATAAGAGATCAGCTGACGGCAAAGGGGGAGCTACTCAATTAACTTCTGATGCTCGTAATAACCGAGACATCACTCTTAATAAAGAGATGACCATGGCTGTCTATCTAAGTGGTAGAGATGAAGTGAGATTATTAGACTTGACCTCGTTTACTTCTAAGACGATAGTGAAAGACGAAATATGGGCATTCCAAAACTCTACTCCGTCATTCTCTCCTAATGGAGAGTATGTATTATTCACTGCTAAGCGCAACTTTGAAGAGGATATCTTCGTTCATCATATTACAAAGAATGAAACTATTAACTTAACAAATACAGGAGTAGCAGAGACTTCTCCATATTGGTCACCAAATGCTAAATATATCTATTTTACGAGTGATAGATTAAATCCTTCATATCCATTAGGAATGCAAAATCCTAGTATCTATCGTTTCGCATTAGACTGGCAGACTAATGAGTTTAAATCTGATCAATTCGACAAGTTGTTTGTAGAAAAGAAAGAAGAGGACAAAAAAGATACTACTAAAAAGGACAAAAAAGGTAAAAAAACAGCCAAGGTAGAAGCTCCTAAAGTGATTCCTATTAAGATAAATACTGAAGGGTTACTTGAGCGTATAGAGTTAGTAAGTGATCGTTTTGGAGGCCAAAGTAGTCCAATCGTATTCGCTGATGATAAAAAAGAAGTAGTGTTCTACAACACAAATCAAGAGAACAATAAGTCTAATTTATACAAAAAGATATACGAGGACTTCGAAGAACCTAAAACAGAAAAAGTCTTCGATCAACGCGCTAGGCAATTACTCCAAAGAGATAAAAAGATCTACGCTCTGATAGGCAATAGTATTTATAGCTTTGATCTAAGTAAAGGCAAACCTGAACAGATCAAAATCAAATATACATTCACTAAGAACTTAGGAGAAGAGTTTAGTCAAATGTTCTATGAGACTTGGGCTGGTGTAGATGAGAACTTCTATGACGAGAACTTCCACGGTATAGATTGGAAGCAGATGAAAGAGCAGTTTGCTCAGTATCTACCAGAGGTAAATAGCCGTAATGATCTACGTGTATTGTTAAACGATATGTTAGGCGAACTAGGATCGTCACACTTAGGATTTAGTTCGTCAGGTGATGAAGAGAAGACTAGACTAAGTTATAAAACATATGATACTGGTATCGTATATAAGGCTGATTCACCATATCAAGTAGAGCACATCGTACGCAAATCACCTGCTTATGCAACAGGTATTGATATCAAACCAAATGATGTATTAGTCAAAGTCAATGGTCAAAAAGTAGATGAAAAGACAAATAGAGATACTTACTTCACCTTTGCTAATACGCAAGATGAAATCACATTGACATTTAATAGAGCAGGCAAAGAGATTAACACTAAGCTTCATCCTATCTCATATATTGAGATGAAAGCATTGTTATACGACGAATGGATCTATACTAATAAACAACGTGTAAACAAGCTTAGTAATAACCGCATCGCTTATGCATATATGAAGAATATGGGTACAGCTGAGTTAGACCAATTCTTACTACAGATGGTGGAGCAAGAAGCGAATAAAGAAGGAGTCATCCTAGACTTGCGTTATAACACTGGAGGTAATGTACACGATAAAGTCTTAAACTTCCTATCACAGAGACCTTATTTACAATGGAAGTATAGAGAAGGTAAAATGACAGTACAAAGTAACTTCACCCCTAGTGGTAAGCCAATAGTTTTGTTGATAAATGAAGCGTCATTAAGTGATGCTGAGATGACTGCAGCAGGATTTAAAGCTTTAAAACTAGGTAAAGTGATTGGCCAAGAAACATATAGATGGATCATCTTTACTTCTGGCAAAGGCTTAGTAGATAGTTCTATTTACAGATTACCAGCCTGGGGTACCTATACACTAGATGGCAAGAACTTAGAGAAGACAGGTGTCGCACCTGATATCTATATTAAAAACACCTTTATGGATAGATTAAACAACAATGATCCTCAATTAGAGAGAGCTGTTCAAGAAATTCTAAAAGACATCAAATAAAACAGTAAAGGCTTCCTCTGGGAAGCCTTTTTTATATCACACACTAACTCTTACGTACATTCTCTATCAATACATCGCCGTTCAGGGCATGAAACAAGATAATTTAACCAACTATCTACTTCATTTTGTACATAAATATATATCAAAAAAAAGGCTCCCTAAAAGGAAGCCATATGTTTAGTTTTTAAAAACTTTCTTATTAAAAATTATTAAGATACCTACACCTACAGAAATTGCTACATCTGCTAAGTTAAAGATAGCATTAAAGAATGTGAAGTACTTACCTCCCCATATCGGCAACCAAGTAGGTAAATAACCCTTCCAAATAGGAAAATAGAACATATCTACTACTTTACCGTGGAACCAACTACCATACGGTTGATCAGAAAACATTGTAGAGATTTGCCCTGGAGTACTCTCATTAAATATAACACCATAGAAGATAGAATCTATAATATTACCTAATGCCCCTGCCATAATTAAAGCTATCGCTACAATTAGATAATTAGAAGCTCTTTTCTTAAAAGAATCCTTTAACCACCATCCAATACCAAATACAGCTACTATTCTAAACAATGTCAAGGCAAGCTTACCATAATTACCTGGCAATTCTACACCCCATGCCATACCCTCATTTTCTATAAAATGAATACGGAACCAATCAAAGAAGATGATCTCATCATTCAATAAGAAGTTAGTTTTAATATATATCTTCAATACTTGATCTAGTACTAATACAACAAGAACAAGTAGGTATGCTTTCTTTAACGACATTTTCCTTTAATTTCAAGGAACAAATGTAGTTATTTTATCACACAAAAAAAACGCTCCCATAGGAGCGCTTTCAATTTTATTAAAGATTAACGTTGCAGATTCTTTGCTTCGATACTCATAGTAGCATGTGGAACTAATTTTAATCGTTCTTTATCGATTAATTTCCCTGTTACTTTGCATATTCCGTATGTCTTATTTTCGATACGTATTAATGCATTTTTTAAATCACGAATAAACTTCTCTTGACGTATTGCTAACTGAGCATTTGCTTCTTTAGACATTGTTTCGCTTCCTTCTTCGAATGCTTTGAATGTAGGTGATGTATCATCAGTACCGTTGTTCAAATCATTCATATAGGCGCTTTTAATTAATTCTAAATCTGCTTGAGCCTTCTCAATCTTTGCTGATATTAATACTTTAAATTCAGCTAAGTCTGCATCAGAATAACGTGCTATCTCACCTACTTCTTTCATAATTTTAACTATTTTAAAATTAACACTCGTGTTTTAAGCTCATCAAACTCTACATCTACTCCCTCGTTTAATTCAGTAACGAACTCTAATGTATGTGTTAATGTTTCAGACTTAATATAGTCTTCATTCGCCAAAACAGCCTCTTTTATTTCTTTTTCTTCTAGTATTTTTACTATTATCTTATCAGTAACTTCGAAGCCAGAGTCTTTTCTAATATTCTGAATTCTATTTACTAACTCACGAGAGATACCTTCTTTTCTCAATTCAGGACTTATCGTAATATCAAGAGCCACTGTAAGTCCTCCTTCGTTAGCAACTAACCATCCTTCTATGTCTTGAGAAGTAATCTCTACATCCGCAACTGTTAAATTAACACTTTTATCTGAAATATTAACGCTTATTTCGCCTTTTCTTTCAAGTTCTGCGATTTCTTCTTGACCAAAACCTTGTATCTCTTTCGCAATCAGCCCCATATCTTTTCCAAAACGTGGTCCTAATGTTTTGAAGTTAGGTTTGATTTGTTTCACTAATATTCCAGAAGCATCATCGATCAACTCTATCTCTTTCACATTAACCTCAGCCTTGATTAAGTCAGCTATAGCTAAGATCTCATTCTTTTGATTATCATCTAATACAGGAATCATAACTCGCTGTAATGGTTGACGTACCTTAATCATCTCTTTCTTACGCAGTGATAACACTAATGATGAGATGATCTGTGCCTTTTGCATTCTACTTTCTAATGCCTTATCAACGAACTCTTCCTTAAACTCTGGGAAGTCTGCCAAATGTACAGATTCAAAACTTTCACCATGTGTAGCTAATGTTAAGTCTCTGTAAAGTTTATCCATAAAGAAAGGAGCTATAGGCGAACCTAACTTAGCTACTGTTAATAAACAAGTATATAACGTTTGGTAAGCTGCAATTTTATCTTGCGCATATTCACCTTTCCAGAATCTTCTTCTACATAAACGTACATACCAGTTACTTAAATTCTCAGTAACAAAATCTGTAATAGCACGAGCAGCTTTCGTTGGCTCATACTCTGCATAGAATTCGTCTACTCTCTGAACTAAAGTATTTAACTCAGATAATATCCATCTGTCTATCTCAGGTCTATC
This sequence comes from Flavobacterium sp., assembly GCA_051649065.1. GTDB lineage: Bacteria > Bacteroidota > Bacteroidia > Flavobacteriales > Flavobacteriaceae > Flavobacterium. The sequence goes on from JBOFGJ010000504.1 coordinate 6,485, forward strand.
TGCTAATGGGATGTCTTTCTCTTCATATTTAAATCCATCAATATTAGCATATAACGCAAAGAAGTTATAAGTATTATATAATGTTCCAAAGAACTTTCTTCTTACCTCTGTAATACCATCTAAATCGAACTTAAGGTTATCCCATGGATTCGCATTAGAAATCATATACCAACGTGTAGCATCTGGTCCGTGCTCAGCTAATGTTTCAAAAGGATCTACTGTGTTACCTAAACTTTTAGACATCTTCAATCCGTTCTTATCTAAAACTAATCCATTAGATACCACATTCTTATATGCTTTAGTATCAAATACCAGTGTAGCAATAGCATGTAATGTATAGAACCATCCACGAGTTTGATCTACTCCTTCGGCAATAAAGTCAGCTGGATAAGATTTATTTCCATCCACTAATTCTTTATTCTCAAAAGGATAGTGCCATTGAGCATAAGGCATAGATCCAGAATCAAACCATACGTCGATTAGGTCAGCCTCACGTTGCATTGGTTTTCCTGAAGGAGAAACTAATACAATACCATCTACAACATTCTTGTGTAAATCAACTTTATCATAGTT
>JBOFGJ010000505.1:0-3258 GCA_051649065.1 Flavobacterium sp.
TGGAGATGACGTAATGATAAAAAGACTTTAATTGCTATAGCATACAATTATGTAGTAGTGATTAACTTGGCTAAAGTTGACGTTTCTAATGACTATGAAAAATATTATTATAAATAATAAAAACTAGATACACCTAAAAACCACTCCATTTTATAACCTTCTTTATAGCAACAGATTTGTTGTTATGTCTTTTGTACTTAGCAAATATATAAATGTTTTTACCCCCCACAAACCCACTGAATAGTGTCGTTTATTAACACAATCACCTATTGTAGTTTTATTAAAAAACAAAATCGCCAATTAAAAAACTTAGCTTCTCTAAATTATTTATCACTATCAATAAGCACTAATTTTGGTTAGTTTAAAATATAAAAAAACCAATCATTCTTTAGAAACCTCACAAATTACCTAAGCTAAACACCTTAAATAACAATATATACCATCAGCTTCTATAAATACTCTATTCGCTATTCGTGATTTACAAAAACATAATAATTAACTAATTATTAACATAAATAAAACAACTCCACTTTCAATAATCATACCTACCATCCATCAAACACCTTAAAATATAGTGTCTTTAAACAGAAAAAGGCAGTAAATCATCACTGACTCACTGCCTTTTTCTTTAACCCATAATCAACGATAGACAGATAAACGAAAAGTAATTATACAAAATAGGTCTGAATTAGTGATTTCAGCATACCATAGTATGGTTATAGAGCTAATGAAAGAACTATAAAGTAGAATTATTTTGTAGTATCTGGCTAATGCTGATTCTGGGTTAAACCCAAATCAAACGTTATTATCGTTGTAAAATAATAAATTCTGATCGTCTATTTTGTGCATCTTCCCATTCAGTACACGGTGCACATTCTACTTTTAATTCTTGTGATCCATATCCTTGAGACTCTAATCGATTCTGTTCAATTCCTTGAGAGACGATATACTCTAATGTCGCTTTAGCTCTCTCATTAGACAATTTTAAGTTATAAGTAGGATTACCTTTGCTATCTGAGTGAGAGTTTATTTTGATTCTCATCGTTGTGTATCGCTTCATTACTTTTACTAGCTTATCTAACTCAAACTTACTATTCTCTGTAATCTCTGTTTGATTAAAGGCAAACTGTATATCTCCTAGTTCGATCTTGTCTTTTCCTATTACTAACTCTTCTAATGGTCTTAATAATACATCTATCGTCTGCACTCCTGCTTCTGCACTAGCAGTGATATCAATAAGCTCATCTAAGTAATCAGGATGAGAGATTTTCACTTTATATGTCTCTTTACATTTAATCTCTCCTCTAGCCATTCCACTTCTACTAGATACACCTTTATCTTCTACTATTCTTCTCGTATTAATAAACTCTACTTTAGCATCTGCTACAGGTTGATTAAAGCCTTTGCTCTTCAGCATCGTTCTAAACTCAACAAAACAAAGAGGAAAAGCTTTATATATATCTGTACGTCCTATCCTATCTGATGAGAATAACCCCATCTCTTTAGCTGGATAATAACTAAACGCAAAGTCGTTCTTAGCTGTATTAATAGGCTCCCCTAAGTTAGCAGGTGTACTAGCTGTATTATTTAAATCGACTACGTATACATCCATTCCTCCATATCCTCCCCATCGATCAGAAGCAAAGTACATCTTATTATCTGAGGCAATGAACGGATAATCATTACGAGTACCTGAATTAATTGTCGGTCCTAAGTTCTCAGGCGTACCGAACTCATCATCCTCTAAAATAGCTGTACGCCATATATCTAACTCTCCAAAACTACCTGGCATATTAGAAGCGAAGTATAAGAACTTACCATCAGGTGATACGGTAGGATTAGTATACATATATCCAGCACGAGTGAAACGCATTGGTTTTATCTTCTTCCATTTGTCTTTTTTCTTCTGTGCGTAGAATAAGCTCATTAGATGATCTCTACTCTTCACCTTATCATTTCGTCTAAACTTGCGATTGCGATAGGCTTCAGAGGCGAAGTACATACGCTTACCGTCTTTAGATAAGACTGTAGTACCGTCATTAAAGCGTCTATTAACACGTCCCTTGATACGCGCGACTCCTTTTATAGGTTCATACTTATCCTTAAACTCCGCTGTATATAAGTCAAAGTTAGGCTTGCGTTCCCATTTATCTCTTACTTCAAATACCTTGCGCATCCACTTCTTCTCTTGCTTGGTTCTATTAGAGACAAAATAAAGTGTATCTCCTGGACTTAGCCATGCCCCATAATCATCGTACTGAAAATCGTTAAGTCCTGATTCCTGAAACATATAATTAGGTTCTCTATCCTTTAGTGCTTTATGTGCATCAGGCTTGGCTAGAAAGTCCTTCGCTCTAGAATCAGTAGGTGCCTTAGCTGTAAACTGCTGCATCATGTCCTTAGCTGTTTCGTAGCGACCATTGCGCTCCATGACTTTGGCATATTTATAATATATCTCAGGCTTCAGCGTAGAGTCATTCTGATCTATAGCCTTGCCATAATATCTAGATGCTTCTATATCTTTATGTAATCGATCATAACAGTCTGCTAACTGCAAGTAAATATAGTTAGCCGTACGCTTACCATTTAACAAGCGCTTATACTCCTCTACAGCTTTTGTATACTCCGTATTTTTATAATACTTGTCAGCTCGCTTTAAGCTAGGTTTCTTTTTTGCTTGTACAGTGATACTCAAACTGCACAGTAATACCATCAGAAAAATCCTCATATCTCTCTATTATATAGATGAATAGGTATAAATATACTCCATTCTTACTAATCATGAATCAAAAATACTCTTTTAATTACTTATTATACTAACGCTTTTTCTGTAAATTAGTTGTCTGAACAAACAAAAACTTTCCCAATGAACATTCAACTAAAAAAAGAATTCCTTTCTTTATACGATACTTTTAAACAAGAAGATGCTCAAAAGACAGATAGATTAGACAAATGGCGTAATATAGAACCTGAATCTGCTGAGTTTATCTCATTATTAGTCAAGACTAAGAATGCTCAAAAAATATTAGAACTCGGTACCTCTAATGGCTTCTCTACACTATGGTTAGCAGAGGCTGTATCTCACACTAAAGGAGAAATAATCTCTATCGATATCGAAAGAGAAAGAACAAATAAGGCTTTTGAGAATTTAAAGCAGTTCAACTTACAGTCTTATGTCGAATTATTAACTTACGATGCAGGGCAGTACTTAGCTGATACTACACTTAGTTTTGATATGATCTTATTAGATGCAGAACG
>JBOFGJ010000506.1:0-3739 GCA_051649065.1 Flavobacterium sp.
TCATCTTGGGACCTTCGGGGAGTGGAAAGAGTTTTTTTACCAATCATATGGTACGGCAGTATTATGAGCAAAACGCTCATGTGCTTTTAGTAGATACAGGGAATTCTTATCAAGGCTTATGTGAGCTTATTAAAGGAAAAACAAAAGGGGAAGACGGGGTTTATTTTACCTATACCGAAGAAAACCCCATTGCCTTTAATCCTTTTTATACCGATGATGGGGTATTTGATATTGAAAAAAGAGAGAGTATTAAAACCCTCATCTTGACTCTTTGGAAGCGCGATGACCAGCCGCCCTCGCGAGCAGAAGAAGTGGCGCTTTCAAATGCAGTTAGCGGCTATATCCAAAAACTTCAAAATAGCAATATAAAACCAAGCTTCAATACTTTCTATGAGTATATCAAAACAGATTATAAAACAGAGTTAGAACAGAAGCAGGTTAGAGAAAAAGACTTTGATCTAGCTAACTTTTTAAATGTGCTCGAGCCTTACTATAAAGGAGGAGAATATGACTATCTCTTAAACTCAGAAAGTGAGCTTGATTTACTCAATAAACGCTTTATTGTCTTTGAGATAGATTCAATCAAAGGTGCGCCCGTCAAGGTTGCATAAGAAATGTCCTTTGGCAAGGACTAGGTAAGTGTTCTTTGAGAAACCTATCATCACTCGGCTTATCTGAAAGGGAAATTAACCAGACAGGGAGTGTAGCATGCCGAGAAGACCATAAGTCAACTAGTTATCAAGTTGCGACTGAATGGACAGATGAAAAGACAGTTATGAGGATAAAGTCTGTATTGATTGAACGATAATCCAAGCGGTTTTAGGAGTACCTGCGACGTTAAGATAACTATACTCGTCGTACTGTGATTCACTTTTTCCAGTCCTTGAGGAGAAGGTGCAAGAACTAATCACAGCGCAACTACAATATGTAGTAAAGGATGAAAGTCGTATCCGACACTCTGTCGTGCCATAGACTATATAGTCTAATTGTTCTTATGTATACAAACGGGGATTACCTATAACAGAACGCCGATTATAAGGCTATAGGGTTTGCCCTTGAATATCTGGAGTGGTAACGGAGCTTCCGTAGTAGTCTGAGCAGGATAACGACCTGTACATGGCAAAGGGAAGCAGTTAAAGTAGTTTTAATACAATTAACGAAAAATGTGAGAGACATTATGAGAAATTCAGAAGGAGTATTAAACAGTCTTGCCAAACACAGCAAGCTATCAGCCTATAAATATGAAAGGCTTTATCGTGTTTTGTTCAACAAACAAATGTACTACGTTGCCTATCAGCGTATTTATGCAAAACCGGGAAATATGACACCTGGTTCTGACGGAAAAACTGTTGATGGAATGAACTTAGTTCGAATTGAAAAACTGATACAATCATTGAAAGATGAGAGTTATCAGCCCCAACCTTCAAAAAGGATTTATATCCCAAAGAAAAATGGGAAAGTACGTCCACTAGGAATACCAGCTTTTAATGACAAACTGGTGCAGGAAGTGATAAGGATGATTATAGAGGCTATTTACGAAGGACAATTTCAAAATTGTTCCTATGGATTTAGACCTAATCGAAGTTGTCATACTGCTCTGGCGCAAATTCAAAAGACATTCAACGGAGCGAAATGGTTTGTAGAAGGGGATATAAAAGGATTCTTTGATAACATTAATCATCAAGTTATGATTGATATTTTAAGAGAACGCATCTCTGATGAAAGATTTATTCGTCTAATAAGAAAGTTTTTAAATGCTGGATACATTGAAGACTGGAAGTTCCATAAAACTCGAAGTGGGACACCACAAGGAGGAATTATTAGTCCAATTCTAGCTAATATTTATCTAGATAAATTGGATAAGTATGTAATGGAATACATCCAAAAATTTGATAAAGGGGAAAAGCGCAAAACAAATAAAGCTCGTATTGAATATGAGTACGGAAAAAGGCTTGCTGTGGTAAAACTAAAAAAAGTAATTGACAAAGATGAAAGAAAAATAATCATCAAACAAATTAAAGCTTTTGACAAGGGAAGGTCCTTAATCTCATGTGGAGACGAAATGGATTGCGATTACAGAAGAATGAAATATGTGAGATATGCAGATGATTTTATAATTGGAATAATTGGGAGTAAACAAGATGCTCAAAGAATCAAAGAAGACATCAAGAATTTTCTTGAATCTAAGTTGAAACTTGAGTTATCAGAAGAAAAGACTCTGATTACCCACTCAGAAAAGTCTGCTAAATTTCTCGGATATGAAATCTATGTTCGTAAATCTAATCTGACTAAAAGAAATAAAGTAGGTCACATAAGAAGAGCCTTTAATAAAAAGGTGTATTTAAAACTAACTACAGATGTGATGAAAAAGAAGTTGCTCGAATATGGAGCATTGGAAATTAAAACACACAATGGAAAAGAGCAATGGAAACCCAGAGCTCGAGTTCAGTTTATAAACAATGATGACCTTGAAATTTTAGATAGATATAACTCAGAAATCAGAGGTTTCTACAATTACTATTCAATAGCTAATAATGTTTCGATGATGAGTACCTTTAAGTACATTATGGAGTATAGTATGTATAAAACATTAGCACGTAAATACCGAACAACTGTTGTGAAGATTGCTCGTAAGTACAAGCAAAACAATGTGTTTACTGTACACTTTAAGAATAAGAAAGGCGAAAATAAAATCAGAGTCCTTTATAGTGATGGTTTTAAACGCAAGAACCCAAATCATCAGTCATGGTTAGATAACAACATATCACCATTTAGCATCACTACAACTAGTCTAGTTGATAGGCTTAAAGCTAATATGTGTGAATTGTGTGGAGCTAAGGATGGAAATTTACATATGCATCATGTAAGAAAACTCAAAGGTTTAGATAACAAAAAACCTTGGGAGAAACATATGATTGCAAGGCATAGGAAAACTATTGCCCTTTGTCCTAGATGCCATAAACTGACTGATATGGGAAAGAAAGACTGATACTTTAATGGAGAGCCGTATACGCTGGAAGGTGTACGTGCGGTTCGGGGGCGAGCATTTGGAAACCTACCATAGAAATATGATAAGGCGCTGGGTGCTTAGCCTACATCACAAAATCCTCTTTCCCATAGTGACGATTATCATTATGGAAGTGTTTATAAATAAGATGCGACGTCTTAAAGGTCAGCGTAAACTAATCTTAATCGAAGAAGCTTGGAAGGCCATAGCCAAAGAGGGGATGGCAGATTATTTACGCTACCTTTTTAAAACCGTTAGAAAGTTCTTTGGTGAGGCAATTGTGGTTACTCAAGAGGTAGATGATATTATTCAATCTCCGATTGTAAAGGAGAGTATCATCAATAATTCAGATTGTAAGATCCTTCTTGATCAGCGCAAGTACATGAACAAGTTTGATGATATACAGGCTATGCTTGGACTCACTGACAAAGAAAAAGCCCAGATACTGTCTATCAACTTAAACAACAATCCTCACCGCCTTTACAAAGAAGTATGGATTGGTCTTGGAGGAACTCACTCTGGCGTGTATGCTACAGAAGTGAGCTACTCAGAGTATTTGGCTTACACTACAGAGGAAACTGAAAAACTACAGGTCATGAACTTGGCTAATGAACTCGATAGTAATGTAGAGATGGCAATAAAACGCCTTGTACAAGAAAAACAACAAGAATAAAACCAACAATACTCTATCCCAACTTCTTTAAAGGGGTAATAGAGTAAATAATCAATTAA
>JBOFGJ010000507.1:0-3532 GCA_051649065.1 Flavobacterium sp.
GTGAATTAGGATTATAAGCTGTTGTCTCTGTAAATAGCCCCACTTCTCCTAATGCTCCGTATACTTCATCTGTGCTGATGTGGTAAAAACGCTTTCCTTCCCACTGACCTTGCCAAAGTGATTTGAAGGCTTGTAACAGGTTAACTGTTCCCAATACATTGGTACGTACAAAGGCTAGAGGATCTGTAATAGAACGGTCTACATGTGACTCTGCTGCAAGGTGTATCACCGCATCGAATTGATATTCTTGAAATAATTTGTTTATCAACTGTTCATCAGTGATATCTGCTTTTATAAAAGTATAGTTAGGAGAGCATTCTACATCTCTTAAATTGTCTAGATTACCTGCATAGGTTAGCGCATCTAAATTATAGATGTGGTATGTTGGATATTTAGTAACAAATTGTCTAACAACATGTGATCCAATAAATCCCGCTCCTCCTGTAATTAGTATCTTTTTCATATTGTTGTTTTTTTTTACCCTCGCACGCCGGCTGGCTCCATCGCTAAAACTGCCCACTGGACACTTTCTTAACGCTTGGCCCTGTGATTTTGTTGTTTTGTGTGCCGATAGGACGTGATATATATTGTGGATATACACGGCACGGATTGCAAATCCGCGCCAGCGAAAATATTTATGCCGAAGGCAAATAACAACATCACGACATCACATCTTCACAAAAAAACATCAGCCTGCTCGCGCAGGACAGAGCGTTAAGAAAACATCTTGTAGGTGTTTTTAGTGAATGGGGCAGGTGGCGAAGGGCAGAGCAATCCGTGTGAAGCAATTCTTAATTCCTAATTTAAGCCGAAGGTACCCGACCTATCGACGTACTCCACAAAAGTCTAATACAACTTTACCTGCTGGAATATCTAGGTTTTTAAACTCCTTATGTGCTACTAAGAAAACAACGATATCTGCTTTTTCTATTGCTACTTTATACTCTGTTAGTTTAAATATCTTATGGTCTTCTACGTTTGGCTCTACAATAAACATATCTGCATCTCCTGAATCTTGTAAAATACGCTCTGCAATATAAATGGCAGGTGACTCACGTAAATCATCAATATTCGGTTTAAATGCAAGTCCCATCACTGCAATAGCTGGTTGACGTCCTTGTTTTAATTCAAACTCTAAACGTGCTGATTTTACTTTCTCAGCACACCAGAATGACTTGTAGTTATTAATTTCTCTTGCTTGACCTATAATACGTGATTCCATAGGAAATTCTGATACTATAAAGTAAGGATCTACTGCGATACAGTGTCCTCCTACTCCACAGCCTGGCTGTAAAATGTTCACACGTGGATGCGTATTCGCTAGATCTATTAACTCCCATACATTAATACCTGCTTTATCACAGATTAGTGATAACTCATTAGCAAATGCAATCTGTACATCACGAGAAGAGTTCTCTGTCAACTTACACATCTCTGCTGTACGAGCATTGGTTGGGTGTAATGTTCCTTGTACAAACTGACTATAAAAAGCAATAGCCTTTTGAGTAGATGCTTCATCAACACCTCCAATTACCCTATCATTATTTACTAGCTCGTACATCACATTTCCTGGTAGTACTCTCTCGGGACAATATGCTAAGAATATCTTACCTATTAACTCTGGGCGTTCACTAAAAATATACTCCATCATTTTCTCTGTAGTTCCTACAGGTGAAGTAGATTCGATGATGTACATATCTCCTTCTTTTAACAATGGTAAGATAGCTGTAGTAGCTGCTTTTACATAAGATATATCAGGCTCGTGATTTCCTTTAAACGGTGTTGGCACCACTACAAGATAAGTGTCCGCAACAATAGGTGTTGTAGAAGCTTTTAAATAACCTGCTGCTACTGCTTCAGCAACTGCTTTATCTAAATCTGGTTCAACGATATGAATCTTTCCCGCATTAATTGTATCTACCACATGTTGTGAAATATCAACTCCGTGTACTCCAATCTTGTTTTGTGCTATTAAAGCAGATGTAGGTAATCCTATATACCCTAAACCTATTGTTACTACTTGTGTATTCATTTTCTTTTATTTTTTTTTGTGATTTTGTGATTTGCTCGCGCGGATTTACAATCCGTGTGAAGCAATTTCTAATTCTTTATTAGACGTAAAGTATTACCTTAAATCTGCAACTATCATCTACTGCGAATTAATTCTACTTTACATAGCTTCAATTAGCTCTAAAACCACACTAGAGTGTGCTTTAATTACTAATATTGCTCTGTTTTGTACAATTCATTCTCGTTTAAATGCTCTCTGCAGATTTAAAGTATTACGTATCTACTGTAATTTGCTGATAAACTCTACGATGCGTTCACATGCCTTACCATCTCCATAAGGATTATGTAAGTTTGACATTTTAGCATAAACTACTGTATCAGTTAATAAAGCATTTGCCTCATCTACAATCTTCTCTTTATCTGTACCAACTAAGATTACTGTTCCTGCGGCTACTGCTTCAGGACGCTCTGTAGTATCACGCATAACAAGTACTGGCTTACCAAGACTTGGAGCTTCTTCTTGCACACCTCCACTATCAGTAACAATCATATAACTCTTATTCATCAACCAAACAAATGAAGGATAAGCTAAAGGAGCTATCAAATGGATATTATCTATACCTGATAGAATTTCATATACAGGTCCTTTTACATTTGGATTTAAATGCACAGGATATATAATCTGTACATCCTTATGTGTTGTCGCAATCTCCTTTAATGCTTCACATATACGGATAAAACCATCACCGTGATTCTCTCGTCTATGTCCTGTTACTAATACTAATTTCTTAGTACTGTCAACTATCTGTTTTAACTGATCTATTTCTGTATTTTGCAAGTCTTCTACTCTTTCAACACTTTCTAATAAGGCATCTATAACGGTATTTCCTGTAATCAGGATATCTTGGGGAGCAATATTCTCTCTTAACAAATTCTCTTGAGAAGCTATTGTTGGTGCAAAGTGATAATCTGTTACCCTACCTGTAATCTGTCTATTAATTTCCTCAGGGAAAGGTGCTCGTTTATCGTGCGTACGCAATCCTGCCTCCACATGACATATCTTTGCTCCACTATAAAACGCAGCTATACTAGCAGACATAGTAGTCGTGGTATCTCCATGCACATACACATAATCTGGCTGAAACTCTTCTAGAATAGGTTTTAAACCTACGATAATATCTCCTGTTAGAGAATATAGATTTTGATTAGGTTTCATCAAATTCAAATCATATTCTGGTACGATATCAAAGAATTCCATCACCTGATCTAACATCTCTCTATGTTGTCCTGTAACACATACTCGAGTATCAAATTGGGTATTGTGTTTTTTAAACTCCTTAACTAGTGGTGCCATTTTGATAGCTTCTGGCCTAGTACCAAATACTATTAAATTCTTTTTCATATTATTTTATATTGTTTTTTTGTGATGTTGTTTTTTTGTGATTTCGTTGTTTTGTGTGCCGATAGGGCGTGATGTATATTGTCGGCAAACGATGTCACCTAATGTCGAAGGCAAATAACA
>JBOFGJ010000508.1:0-1751 GCA_051649065.1 Flavobacterium sp.
TACTGCTTCTCCCAGTTCTCCAAAGACTGTGCACTTACAGATTGCACAGTGCCAAGCAATAAAAGAGCTGTTAATAAGACTATTTTAGAAGCCTTAGTGTACAAATGTGATAAAGGGGTTAATAGTATTTTCAATAGTATAAATATTAGCCATCTGATAAGAGATAGCAAAGATAAATTAATTCAACAGACTGCTTAATACATAATCATGCTTTAGATAGGCTCAACTATTTAATTCTTTAGCTTCGTCCCAGCAGTTAACACAGAGTAATTTATGATCGCAATCTAAGAACCATTGCTCTCTTTCTTCTTCAGTAGTTGTTAATTCCCAATGTGCTTCACAAGCATCACACCACCCATCAGGTCTCCCTGCATCACCAGCGTCATATTCGTGAAATCCCACTGGAACTCTATCCAATAAACTATGTCCTAAATGTGTACACAATAGTCCAAATTCTTGCTCTCCATGAATAGAACAGTTTACTTTAGTCTCTTCCATTTTATTAGGTGTATTCTAAGCATATCACAGCTTTGTTAATCTCTTCATTATAAAAAAGGAATAGAAAATCTGCCGCACTTTGCTGAAAATCATATCCTTCTATCGCAGCAATATTCGGAAACAAAACATCATTGTGATAAGGCTTATTTATCAAGTTCTCTCCTCCAAACTTACAATCTTCTAAAGGTAAACCCGCTGTATTTAACTCTTCGAAAAGGCTATAAATCTTTTGCTCTAATCGCTCTACTAAATAGTCTGAGTGATTGCCGTTTTCCATATTTTCAACTGTGAGCTGACGCATGCGTTCTAAGCTGCGAATACCATCTACGTGCAAACCTGGTCGGTCATAATCTTTATCACATAGTTTGCCATGTTTCTGATAATATGTTTTTTTGAGCTGATAGATAGTCTCATTCTTATTATATTCTATCTCTAATTCTGAGTACTTATTCTGATAATCCTCTGCTGTTATCACTGTATCTACAGAAAAGAAATTCCAATCCGCATCAAACTTATACTTGCCGTCTATCACATCAAATCCAAACATATCTTCTTTAGTAAAAGCCGTGTGATACGCCAGTGTATTCTCCCCTACACAGCCGTCAAAGATCTCTTTGACAGATACCATGTGCAACCATTGGTCTTTAGTAGGATCTATCAGCTTTAAATTAAAAGAACATATAGGTAAGAAATACTTCTTGTGGTTTTCGATATCGTCATAGAACACACTTTCGTATTCTGGAAATAGTTTTATTAAATCACTCATTTTATCAGTTATCAAGTCTTTTATTTACGCCAAGTTTTCATCCAATCCAAATACTCTTGACAATAAGGGTTGTCATTTAAGGTAATAATCATCTCTTTCAATTCTTCGCGATCATACTCATAATCGGTAACAGAGAACATCAAAAAGATATCTTTTCCCACCAACTTTTTAAAGAACTCTTCTTCCTTTAATTTGATCAATACAGCAATACAAGTCTTATATAGCATCTGTTGAAAAGCCTCAAAATCTTCGTCTTCCATTTCATCCTCTTCCTCATCATCTAAGTCTTCTATTGTATCTTCTGACCAAAAATCACCTTCAAGAGCATTGTAAAGCGTATTACAGATAGCTGAGAAATCATCGTCTGCTCCATCACCTTCGTAGTTCCATTCTGCAGGTTCATATTTATAATATACATAATCTTGCTTAGGTTTAGTCTCTAAGTACACCTGAGTATTAGTAGAAGGACATACTGTCATCGCTCCTT
>JBOFGJ010000509.1:0-1677 GCA_051649065.1 Flavobacterium sp.
ATGATTCTATCTGTGTTAGTCTTTATAGTACTGATAAATAAGATGTATAGAGCAGTACAGATAAATATTATTAATTACATCAAATACGAGTAGCGATGTTAAAGAACTGGTTAAAGATTTATTGGTACAATACGATGAAACACAAGATGTATTTCTTGTTGACAGTTGTAGGGTTGGCGATAGGTATAGCGTCAGTGGTATTGGCATCTTTATACTATTTAGAGGAGTCTAGCTATGATCAGTGGAATCCGTATAAGGATGAGGTGTATATAGTGGAGACAGTAGCTCCAGACTTTTCTATGACTGATCAGTTTCGTCCTATGGGAAGATATCTAAAGGATAATTATAAGGGACTAGATGATTATATGTACTATGGATATAATGGTTCTTTAAATTTTAGTTATAAAGAGAAAAAGACTGATTTAGAGGATACTTATAGTGTACAGGATAACTTTTTTGACTTCTTTCCATTCGAGTTTGTATATGGCAATGCAGAGAAAGCGTTGGTCAACCCTAATGATGTAGCCATAGATATTAAAATCTCTGAAACACTGTTCGGGGTAGGAGTAAATCCAATAGGTAAGACAATAGAAGCTATAAATCCTGAATATGATGAACAGGGTAACACCAAGTTTATTATCTCAGGTGTATATAAAATAGGAGATCTACGTAGTTCTTTTGCTCCTAATGCAGTTATGAATAATTTAGTAGTAAAGCCTAATAATAGTGATGACTGGGAGGAGTTTGGATTAATTTTATGTGTGAAGACTAAACAGCCTGATAAAATTAAAAAGGCTATTGTAGAGCTTAGAGATAAATATGTTAATCAACCTAAGGCGGAGAAGGAAGGTCTAACATTAGAGCAATATAAAGAAGAAGAACCTTTTAAATACTATACAGGAGATATAGTGCTACACAAGTTAGTAGACAGCCATATGTTACCTAATAAAAGACTTTTTCCTGTAGCTAGTGCTAATGTACAGATGTTAAATATCTGTATCTATTTATCAATAACAATCTTGTTACTATCTATTTTTAATTATGTCAATCTATCTCTGACTCAAGTAGTAAATAGAGGTAAAGAAATAGGGATGAGAAGAGTAGTGGGTGCTGGTAAAAATAGTTTCTATCAACAGAGCATTTTTGAAACAACTATTGTAGTTATCATCTCTTTAGTATTGGCTATTTGTAGTATTGAGCTCATTCTACCTTATATTAATGTTTATTTAGAAACGAGTATCACTTTCTCATTTATAAATGATTTAACTGTTTTACTTGTCATTACTGTTTTTGTGATTTTGATATGCGGTAGTATCCCTGCTTTTTTTGTTTCAAGATTTGAAACTGTAACACTATTAAAGAGAAATATAGTAGGAACTAAAGGAGGAAGATGGCTTAGTAATGGATTCGTAGTTCTTCAATTTGCTATAGCTTGTTTCTTTATTATTGGTTCTGTGATTGTGAATGAGCAAGTAAGCTTTATGCTCAATAAAAGTCTTGGTTTTAAAGGGGATCAAGTTATTAATATAGAGTTTCTAAGTAGTAGTAAATATACAGGAAAACGTGCTACTAAATATACAAGCTTTAAAGCAGAATTAGAGAAGGTAAAAGGAATTGAGGCGGTGTCGACTAGTAATGTAAGTTTTGCAGGTAACCGTGGGGGGGTATTCGGAATCT
>JBOFGJ010000510.1:0-2733 GCA_051649065.1 Flavobacterium sp.
TAGCATATCCTTTAGAATAAAACCTAGAAGAAGTATCCCATACATCTAAGAATACAGGTTCTGTAACAACATTATCTTCAGATTTCTTCGGTTTAAAGGTAACTTCATACTCATATCTCATTACCTCAATCTTCTCTTGAGCCAATGTACTTAGAGCTGTTACACAGGTAATTAAAATACTCAACAATACTTTTTTCATATACTATACTTATCTAAATCTACTTCCTTTTAGGGACTGACTAATAGAACTCTATCGGGTTAGGGTCTCTTCCAAACTTTCTAGTCATTTCTTCTCGAGCACTTTTATCATTTATTGAGTTAATATCAATCTTAGTACCTCGTTCTTCGAGCATTTGAATAAGGTTCTTATTCTCCATAGAACTCCTAATCTTATTCCATTGTTGTTTATTAACCTTTGTTGCATTAGTATAAAATTTTGGCAACCAGTAAGAAGTCTTTACTTTTTCGCTTTTTAATAATTCGAACTTGTAATCCCCTGTACTATCCTCTGCCTTAACCACGAAGCCTGGTAAGTTCTTAAACTTATATGGTCCTTCTATCAAGGGAATATCTTGTGTAAACCACACTGTCCAAGTTCGTCCACTAAGTTCACCTGTTGCTTTCTGTACTTTCATTCCATTATACTCCTCTACCTCAGACACTACTGTCCATTTCATCTCATTAGACGATTCCTCTACACTATACATATTTAACCCTGTACTCAAATATGTATTTAACTTTCCGTGCGCATTAAATACAGACCAATTTACAGCAGTTTGATATTGTTCTAAGTCCCCTCTATTTGCTATGGCACCTCGCATCTTCTCAGAAAGCTCGTTTTGTTGATCATTTCCAGCACTCATACATCTAGACTCATTATCATAAATATCTAAATAGACTATTTCCACCTTTCCCATCACTGACTTCTCTGTTCCAATAGTCCAAGCAGGAAAAGTTAATTGATACTCATATCTCATGACCTCAATCTTCTCTTGAGCCAATATGCTTAGTGCAGTTCCACAGGTAATTAAAATACTCAACAATACTTTTTTCATATACTACATGTTTTCTAGAAGTGAACTAATTCTAATAAAACTCAATAGGATTAGCTTCTTTACCTGTTTTCTTTTTTAATAACTCATCTGTAATGTCCTTTCCTTTATCATCTACAGCCTTAAATGTAGCTGTGCCTCCTTTTTCACCCATCATCTGAGAGAATGACTTATTAGCATTCATATTTCTAACCTTATCCCATTGTTTCTTGTCAATACTCATAGCCTTAGCATTGCGATCTGTTAACCAGAACTTCGCTACTGCCTTTTCACTTTTAAGAAACTCTAGCTTAAAGTCACCAGTACTATCCTCAGCTTTCACTACAAAACCTGGTAAGTTCTTAAATTTATAAGGACCATCTATTAAAGGAATTTCTTGTGTAAACCACACATTCCAATTACGACCACTTAATTCACCCGTAGCCTTCTGTACTTTCATACCATTGTAATCTTCTATCTCTGGTGATATTGTCCATTTAATCAGATTACTTGACTCACCTACTTTATAAGTCTCCATACCAGATCTCCCATACGTATTTAATTCATTGCCATTCTTATAAACCAGCCAATCTATTCGGCTAGTAAACTCACGAAGAGCTTCCATACGCGTATTAAAGTCTACATCTTTTTTAGCTCCTGTCGTAAACTCTATTAGAGTCTCTTCTCTCTTAATATTTCCCTCACTTCCACATCTAGATTCATTGTTGTAAACATCTAAATAGATCACTTCTGTTGAATTCTTAGGCGATGCCTCTCCTTCTTTTGCCTTTCCCCCAGGGTAAGTCATTTGATACTCATATCGCATTACCTCAACATTCTCTTGTGCATTAGCTAACATCACGCTACACAGTGTAGCTACTGATAAAAACATTGTTCTAATCATATTCTATAGTTATTTATGGTTTCTACTAACTATGACCTAAATATCATTAACATTTTAATCTCACCTCTTTAACTAAAAAAAGCAATATAACACTAATAACTAAAATTTAATAAATATATTCAAATCATTAAAAACAAATATTGATTAATTATCAATACCAATTCATTACTTCAAACTAACAACTATTTATTTAGTTTTACAACTAAATAAATAGTTAAATATAAATAATCACAATCAAAAAACATATAAACCATTAAAAAACAATAATTTAAACAACAAAATATATCTATACCTTTTTTTGACGCCACCCCCTTTCGAATAAAAAAAACACCTAACTATCTCAAATAATATATCTTTGAACTCAAAATTTTAGTCAAGGCCAATCAAACAATATGATATCAACCTATAAAAAGAGAACTTCCATACTTACACTAATCAAACAATCTTTTTCTAATGAGAACTTTGATTTAACTAGTATGTCTATTAATAAAGCAGTATTCTTACTTGCTATCCCTATGATGTTTGAGATGCTGATGGAATCTGTCTTTGCACTAGTAGATTTGTACTTCGTAGGTCATCTTAAAGAGAGTGCTTATGCTATACAAAGCGTAGGACTAACCGAGTCTCTACTCTCTATTATCTATGCTATCTGTATTGGGATTAGTATGGCAGCTACAGCTATTGTCGCTAGACGTATCGGAGAAAAAGATAAAGAAAAAGCGGCACAGAATGCTGCTCAAGCCATCACACTATCCATTATCATCACCATTATACTAAGTATCTTAGGCTTTATATTTG
>JBOFGJ010000511.1:0-1070 GCA_051649065.1 Flavobacterium sp.
TATAGCAGGTGTAGAAGCTAGCGAAGATCAAGAAGCAAACTTCACTGCATTATCAGATAAAATCGCTGATCTAAATAAGAAACCTGGCAATGCACACACACAAGCTACAGGTAACACTAATCCTCCAGTAGAAGAGAAAGACAGTATCGTAGATATGGAGGCTGGACACAATCAATTGTTAAATAAAATATTGAAGTAACATGAAAATAAAAATTGACCAAATTCAAGCAGAGTTAGGAGCATATATTAAAGAAAACCCAGAGATCTTAGCTCCTGCCATTTATTCTAAAGAAGTAAAAGTTGACAAATACTGTGATACAATCACTAAAGTGAATGGAGAGTACCCATCATTTACTTCAATGATGTCACATGTTGTACAAGGCTTTTCAAGTAAATGGACTGAAATGGGAGAAATCCAATTCAATGCCAAAAAGTTAGCTTCTTATAAACAAAAAGTAAACTTTGCATTCGTACCTGCAGATATGGCTGGTTCATGGTTAGCGAGAATGTATGAAGAAGGTAAAGAATTAGAGGATAAAACAATCTCTAAATACATTCTAGATCAAGTAGGCAAAAAGATTATTTCAGATTTAAATATTCTTTCTTTAAAAGGAGAAAGAGACGAAGACAACAACGTTAAAGTATTTGGTAAATCATTGAATGGATGGTCAACTGTAGTAAAAAATGCACGTAAAGACACTAAATTCCCTGCCTTCTCAGTTCCTTTAGAAGCTATTACAAAAGTAAATGTTGTTGACCAATTCAGGGCCTTTGAAGAAGGATTGCCAGCTTTAGCTATAGATGATTTAAAGAGAATATTTTGTTCTCGCAAGGTAGCTCTTTGGTATAAAAAAGCATACAAGGATGAGTATGGTAATAATCCTACTTATAAAGAAGGTGATAATATGATCTCTCCATTACTAGATTTAGAGATTGTACCATTAAATATCGCTGATGATATTATTTTCACTACTCCAGAATGGAATATGAAGAAACTAATTGACTTAATTGATATGCCTGAAGTAACAGATATTCAAAAACAAGACTATGAATTAAAATTGTTCTTTGAG
>JBOFGJ010000512.1:0-1008 GCA_051649065.1 Flavobacterium sp.
GGATGCTGTCTCTAGAAAGTTCTTATCATAGCTCAGTAGTCTTAGTTCAGCGTCCTCTGTGATGTCAAGTATCTCATAGACATACTTGACGTCAATTAAGAATATAGAGTTCTCTACGATTTCAAACTCGTTAATCTGCTCGCGTACTTTAAGTCTTCCTTTCTTGACAAATAAGAAAGAAGAACGCGTAGGTCTATAGGGGTGACCGAACTGCGCATCTTCGAATATGTTCTGTTGATCATATATCTGGATATGTATATATGATGAGTTGGCGGTGGCTATATTTCCTTGGATCATAAGATACTTTTGAAGTGTGCAAGTTAAGCAAAAAAGAGATGGTATAGACTTTAGATGCCAGCTGATTAAGTGACGTATGCGCGCAGGATGGGTGCTGAGGGAAGCCTTCTGAGCAAGTATTATGCACGTAAACTGCACTTAATTAGCTATAAAATAGTAAGAGAGGGAGGGATGCTCAAAGCAAGAGTTATTAGATGAGTTATAATAGTAGTGCTTAAAGTAGTATGATACAATCACTATTTTACTTTTTTTGTTCGAATTACCTAAGTCTACTTTGTAAAAATAAGAGGTTAAATAGTCAAAACAAGCTTTTTTTACACCTCTTATTTTACATATTTGTTCAAATAAGGTGTTTTTTAGATGCTTATTTGTACAATGATGTTGTAATAGGAGAGAAGCTAAATAAGCACTTTACTTCATCTCGCGTTCTGCTAATAGTATTTTCTTGTAGTCACTTCCTATTAAGTATTTCCTTGTCCATAAGTGATCATCGTTGTACTCGTATTCAAAAGTTTCAAATTGAGCTAGACTTCGACCACCTATCATAATGATAGGGTATCTTCTGGTCGGAGAAGAACTTCTTCTGATGGTTAAGACATTGTTGTATTGGTCATAAGTTAGTTCTTCTATGTCGATCTGAGTTTCCCCTTTAGAAATAGTTGTTTTCTCTTTGCGAATTATGTTTCCTAGTGCATCGTACTCATACTTATT
>JBOFGJ010000513.1:0-6809 GCA_051649065.1 Flavobacterium sp.
TCTAAATACGGAGCAAATATATTTTTTGGCACGATATATGAAATAATACTAGTACAACAAAAACAACAAACTTTCTTTTTCTTAAGCGACCTAACTATCCCCAAGTAGCTAGGTCGCTTTATTTTAAACAGAAATAAAACACAATAATTAAGATATATACACCACGTCAAAACAACCAAACGCATTTATATAAATGCAAAAAGAGACTACCTATCGGCAGTCTCTTTTCTATTTGACCAAGTATAAAAAACGTGAAATTAAATTTCAAATCCCATTGATACTCCTAACTTATTAGCAATAACCTTAGCTACTTTTGTCTTTAGCTCAGGTATTTTTACAGACTCCATTACTTCATCTGTAAAAGCATACATTAGTAATGCTTTCGCTTCTTTTTGAGGAATACCTCTTTGACGCATATAGAACATCGCATCTTCATTCAGCTGTCCTATAGTACATCCGTGTGAACACTTCACATCATCAGCGAAGATCTCTAACTGTGGTTTAGCATAGATAGTAGCTTTCTCACTTAGTAATATGTTATTACTCTTTTGGAAACCATCTGTCTTTTGCGCTATTTTATCTACATAGATCTTTCCATTAAACACCCCTGTAGAGTTGTCATCATAGATACCTTTATAGTTCTGGTGGCTCTCACAGTTTGGTTGATTATGAGATACTAATGTATAGTGATCCACGTGTTGTTTAGCACCGATTAGTGTTACACCTTTCAGTGTACTATCTATACGCTCACCATCTTGGTAGAAGTTCAAGTTGTTTCTCATTAACTTCCCTCCGAATGAGAACGTATGTACAGATACTCTACTCTCTTGCTTCTGAGTCACATAAGTATTATCTACTAAAGTAGCAGTATCTTTATCATTCTGTAGTTTATAGAAATCTACGATAGCACGTTTTTGCGCTACGATTTCTGTTACAGCATTCGTTAATACTACTTCTTCATTAAGAGACTGGTGTCTCTCTACTATTTGAACATAAGCATTCTCACCTACTACCACTAAATTACGTGGTTGCACTAATAACGCTTTATCTTCTACTGTAGATAAATATATAATCTCGATAGGCTTAGCCACTACCTTACCTTTAGGAACATTAATAAATGCCCCTTCAGTAGCGAATGCAGTGTTTAAAGCAGTCATACTATCAGACTTATCTGCCGAATTATTATAAAAGGCATCAATTACCATTTTATATTTAGGCTTAGTCATAGCAGACGACATTAGACATACATCTAATCCATCATGTGTAGTAGATGATAAGTGAGAACTAAATACTCCATTGATAAACACCAATTTATATGTATCAGAATCACTTAAGAAATACTTTTTAACTTCTTTGTATTCTATCGCTGTTTCCTCTTTTTGAAGTACGCGAAACTCATTCTTTAAAACTGAATTTAATGATGTGTACTTCCACGCTTCATCCTTCTTAGTAGGAAAACCTTTATCTTCGAATGTCTTTAATGCCTCTAAACGGATGTTGTGTAGCCCTTCATGCTCACCTACTAACCCTTGTTCAAAAGCTACAAAAGACGTAACTAATTTATCTTTAAGCTCCATAATTCTTTCTTTGCAATTAGATTAAAATGATTGATTCTCTTGACTACTTCTCTAAAGAAGCTTTGATCCAATCGTATCCTTTTTCTTCTAATTCCAATGCCAATTCTTTTCCACCTGTCATAACGATCTTTCCATCGTATAATACGTGTACGAAATCTGGCACGATATAGTCTAATAAACGTTGGTAGTGAGTAATCAAGATTACTGCATTATCCTTGCTTTTTAATTTATTAACTCCATTAGCTACGATACGCAGTGCATCAATATCTAATCCTGAGTCAGTCTCATCTAAGATCGCTAACTTAGGCTCTAACATAGCCATCTGAAAGATCTCATTACGTTTCTTCTCACCACCAGAGAATCCTTCGTTAAGAGAACGAGATAAGAACTTTCTATCGATTTCTAATAACTCTGCTTTCTCTTTAATTTTTTTCAACATATCACTAGCAGGCATTTCTTCAAGACCTTGTGCTTTACGAGATTCGTTGATTGCTGTTTTCATAAAGTTAGTTACAGAAACACCAGGGATCTCTACTGGATATTGGAACGATAAGAAAACTCCTTTATGTGCTCTCTCTTCTGGTCCTAATTCTCCTAACTCCTCACCTTCTAAGATAATCTCACCTTCTGTCACTTCGAATGCCTCATTACCTGTGATTACAGATGATAATGTACTCTTACCAGCACCATTAGGCCCCATGATAGCGTGTACTTCACCCGCTTTCACTTCTAAGTTAATTCCCTTTAATATTTCTTTATCTTCAACACTTGCGTGTAAATTCTTTATCTGTAACATAAGATTGTCTTGTTTAATTTTGTTGAGGTAATCTGATTTTTATTCTTTAGTCTGTGGATGATTAACCCACACTTCCTTCTAAAGAAATCTCTAATAATTTTTGTGCTTCTACAGCGAACTCCATAGGCAACTTGTTTAACACCTCTTTCGAGAATCCGTTAACGATAAGTGCAATAGCTTTCTCAGTAGGAATACCACGTTGATTACAGTAGAAGATCTGATCTTCACCGATCTTACTAGTAGTCGCCTCGTGCTCAATCTTAGCTGTAGTATTCTTCGCCTCGATATAAGGGAATGTATGAGCACCACACTCATTACCCATTAATAAAGAGTCACATTGAGAGAAGTTACGAGCATTCTCAGCTCTTGGTCCCATATGAACCAATCCTCTATAACTATTTTGAGATTTACCAGCAGAAATACCTTTCGAAATAATTGTCGACTTTGTATTCTTACCTAAGTGAATCATTTTAGTACCAGTATCTGCCTGTTGGAAGTTATTCGTCACAGCGATAGAGTAAAACTCCCCGATAGAATTATCTCCTTTCAAGATACAAGATGGATATTTCCACGTTACCGCAGATCCAGTCTCTACCTGTGTCCAAGATATCTTAGCATTCTTCTCACATAAACCACGTTTAGTAACGAAGTTAAATACCCCACCTTTACCACTGCTATCTCCAGGGAACCAGTTCTGTACAGTAGAATACTTAATCTCAGCATCATCCATAGCGATAAGTTCTACTACAGCAGCGTGTAATTGGTTCTCATCACGTGATGGAGCAGTACATCCTTCTAAATAAGAAACATAACTACCCTCATCTGCGATAACCAATGTACGCTCGAATTGACCTGTACCAGCTTGGTTAATACGGAAATATGTAGATAATTCCATCGGACAACGAACACCCTTAGGAATATAACAGAACGATCCATCAGAGAACACAGCAGAATTTAGCGCTGCATAGAAGTTATCCGTCTGTGGAACTACTGATCCTAAGTATTTCTTTACTAACTCAGGGTGATTCTTGATAGCCTCAGAGATAGAACAGAATATAATACCACGCTCAGCTAATGTATCTTTAAAAGTAGTCGCTACAGACACAGAGTCCATCACGATATCCATCGCTACACCAGACAAACGCTTTTGTTCATTCAGTGAAATACCTAGTTTGTTGAAAGTTTCTATCAACTCAGGATCAACCTCATCTAGACTCTTATATTCAGTCTTCTTCTTGGGAGCCGAATAATAAGAAATCGCTTGGAAGTCAGGTTTAGCATAATTTACATTCGCCCATTCAGGCTCTACCATAGTCTTCCATATACGGAATGCCTCTAGTCTCCATTCAGTCATCCATGTAGGCTCACCCTTCTTAGCAGAGATTGCTCTAACAATATCTTCATTTAGTCCAACAGGAAATGTCTCAGACTCTATATCTGTATAGAATCCATATTCATATTCCTTGGTTTCTAATTCTTTCTTTAAATCTTCTTCTGTATACTTACTCATATATTTATACTTAAAAGCCACTACTTTCTCGTACGCTTCTTTAAATTCAACTAATTATCAAAAGGAAAGAGAGACGGACAGAAGCCCGCCTTTCTACCTTGAGGTCTTATAATGAAAAGCTCTCTCCACATCCGCAAGTTCTACTTGCATTTGGATTGTTGAAGTAAAACCCTTTTCCGTTCAATCCTCCAGAATACTCTAAAGTTGTTCCTACTAGGTATAAAAAACTCTTCTTATCTACAGCGATTTTTACACCATTATCTTCGAAGATTTTATCATCCTCTCCTACTTCACGATCAAATTTTAATTGATACGAAAGTCCGGAACATCCTCCGCTTGTCACTCCTACACGTACATAATCTGTACCAGAGTTAAACCCTTCATCTTCCATCATCAGGGCTACACGTTTACTTGCTATATCTGAAACTTTTATCATACCTTTTTTTAAAATAGATTAGTTCTAAAATGTAAGCCACAAAGGTATTATAAAAAAATGGTTTCTTACGCTAACTAACATATTTATAACGATTAGAAGTTTTAATACTAATATCAACAAAAACTATCGCTAGATGTTGTTTTTTACTATTCTATTCCAATTTCTTTAGTAAAATACCTACTAATAACTGATTGCTCGATTCTATCTATTTAGCATTATTTCTAATCACATCACAAAGATTGCAACTTTAACGCTAAAATTCAAGGACATTTAAAAGAATGTATTGAACAATTAAAGGAAAAAGTAATAACCTTTATTAAAAGACAAAGTTATCCCTTATCAGTAAGACACCAAAATATTATCATATAAATTATACAAAACTGACCAAATTCTCCTAACACAAGTATCCTTTTGGGATAAAATAATATGATCAGCACCTACAAGATACCTTTTATCTAGTTTACAATGTTTCACCTACACAATTAAACATTGTCTCAACTATTCCTACACAACATCAATACATCATTAAAAAGAAGAGCTTTTTTAAAATTTATTATCACCAATAAACCTCAATATTCTCTCTAAATAAAAAGGTACAGCACTGATACAGTGAACATATCATTAGTATTTCTAGTAAATTTGTATAAAAATAATTGCTATGAAAAAGATATTTTTACTAATGCTTGTTGCTATGCTTGGGTTAACAGCTACATCGTGTTCTAAAAGTGACGATACTCCTTTAGTCAATGAAAAAGGGATAATCGGTACATGGAGACAAGTCTCAATAATGTATCTAGATAGGAACCAAAAAAAACTATCTGATCTAATCCCACCCATTAATAGCTATAATTGGCAATCAACAGAAATCATATTTGGAGTTTATGATGGACTAGAAACAAAATATATCTATAATAACAAAAAACAAAAGATTGTTGAGAAATGGGCATTTGACTACCGTGTTAAAGGTGACCAGCTTGTTCTAATAGACAAAAAAGTAGGTTTAGACGATATAGAGACTTACACTATCGACAGAATAACCCGTGATCAAATGGACGTTAGATACCATGTTAGTGAACAAGAAGCTATAAACAAAGGATATCCTAGAGGAACTTATTACATCGCATATTCTTACTTCCGATACTAATAAGTATACACATAAAACAAATAAATATCATCAATCCACTTCAGGTACAGACGCATTATTATGCGTGTCACACTATCTTTTAAAGCAGACAGCACACTATCCACATCTTATTTCCTAAATCCACCCTTATATCATCCATTGTTAAACCTATCTTCACTCCATCTCTCTGGATTAGTTACAATATAATTAGCGATATTTTGATAAGCTTTAGTTGTCTTGATTATATGATCATGATAACCACTTTTTCAAAAAAATGGAATCCCTAATGCTTTAGCTTCTTTCTTAACTCCAACTTTAAATCCTTTAACTATGCTTCCTAAACTTCCAGATAATGTCTCAAATCCTTTTTGAGTTTTATCATAATCTATACTTTCATCTACACTCTTAACAATATGTATGATACCATGTATATGATTCGGCATAACTATAAATGCATCTAAAACAACGAATGGATAATATTTAGGAATACTAAACCAACAATTCAACACGCACCAAACCAAGTCATTTAAGTACATTTTCCCTTGATAAGCATAGCCAAAATAATGGTACATATCTTCTGTGCATATTGTAATAAAGTAACTTCCATTACTACAATAATCCCACTAACTAGCTCTATTTGAAGACCTATTATATGTGTTTTTAAACTTTTTAGTCATAGTAGTTTTTTTGATAATTAACATCAAAAACTACACCCAAAATACAGAGTTATATTAATATTAATTCCTATTAATATACTGATAAAGAAAACGTTACATATTTAACAAAGCTTCTTTACTTTCTCCACATTGACAGTTCTACACATATATTAGGTGACACGCATAATAATGCGTCTGTACCTTATATAGCTTGCGTACCAAGTTTCTGTTAGCTCTAAGCAATATAAATGATCACATTCACAATAATGATCACTTCTTAACCAATCATTTTCTCACTTCTTTTTTTTTGTTTATCACTAATTTACAAATCATAAAATTAGAAATGAGCACTCTTAATTTCTAATTTTTTCCCCCTCCCCTCACACAAACCTTCTAGTAAACCTCAAGATTACTTTTTCTATCATTTTTTTTTGAAGCTTATATAAACGTAAAACACTAATATACAGCACAATAAATACAAAAATAGGATAATCTACTAAATCACCAACACCAATCAATCCCAGTAAACCACAGTATCCATACTTAATTATAGGACAATTAAAGGACAATACTAGAGTAATAATAAGAGGTCATCGAACTTCTAACCCAAGAATACTACTTTTATTCTCTTTTTATTCTTCTTTAATACATTCTTTCTACAAAATACCTTTTACCTCTATACCAGACTAAATCTGACTAAAAAAGAAACTA
>JBOFGJ010000514.1:0-5671 GCA_051649065.1 Flavobacterium sp.
TTCAGACATTAGCATATAAATATCTTCACTAATTAACTCATCTGTATTTTCTAAAACTTCTTGAATAACAGACATCTCAAATTGAGTTTTAATAATATCAATATTACTACACAAAACATCAATTGTACTAAACGACAAAATACGAGAGATGATAAAAAAGTAATTTCTCGTTAAGTCAAGGGTTCTAATATCTACATCCCAAAAAAACACCTTTGGCATTTCATTTAAGTTAAGAGAAATAATATTCATAGCGTATAATTTTAGTATAATATAAACTTCTGTCGGTGCTTTACATATACAAAGATATAAAATATTTCACCACTAAACACCATTAACAAACAGATTAACAGACACCTATAAAACAGAAAAGTCTCCTAATGGGAGGCTTTTCTGTTTTATATCTTTTATTCTTTTTTTATAAATTCATAAGCAGTATATCTAAACACCTTTGCTTTATTAGGAGCCATCAATGGTTCTACTATTTTGCGTTCATAAGAAGTAGGTACACCTCTATCAATATAGTACTGTCCTTTTAGTTTAATAAAATAATCAAACTGTTTATGATATAATGAATCACTATCAATTGCTAAGTTTTCAGTATTTGGCTCTATGAATATACAATCCTTTTCATCAACATCCTTTCCTTTTTGAAGTAGTGATACATCAATGAAGTTAGCACAGTCACAAGCCCAATTAACATACATCACATTAATAACATCTTCCTTATTTGATAATATTTTAGGCTGTATAGAACGTTCTAAATAAGCTAAATAACCAATTCGAGCAATTACCACAAATACAATCAGTAGCAATAAAAAAGATACTCCCTTTATGCTCCATATTAAAAACCTTTTCATGACTTTCCAGCTACTTCTTTTATTTCAATACTAGGCATCTTTAAACAAATAAATTAGGAAAATAAGTATTATTAAACCGATAAAACAAGCAAAAGCAATCTTCCATGGACTATAAGGACGTTCTCCCGTGATTCTTCCTGTAACGCCATTTACATAGAATGTGTATTGCTTATTACCAAAAGCAAACGAACTAACGTATAAAGGCAATAAAATATGCTTAAAAGTCATATCTGACAACTCTGTGTTTATACTGTGTACACGTTGTTCATCTCCTCCTATGTCTCTCTTCACACTTTCTCTTTCATACTGCGCTATGATATCACGAGCCTTATCATAGCCCTCTTTTAAGTCTACTTGATACTTTTCAGTAATAAATCCACTTAAGTAATCAGGTTTTATCTCTTGTACTGCTTTAGGATCCCATCCCGTAGATATAGAATTTAGCAAATCCATCTTCAGTGTTTTACTTCCTGTCACTAATACATCATCATAAAAATTAGAGACAGTTCCTCTCACGCTAGACCAAGATATTCTGCGTTCTCTTCTTTTATTATCTCCACTACCAACTGTTACATAATATGCATCACCACGCTGTCCACTATACTCTGTATAAGTCTTCATATCATAAGTCCAGAATGGTACATATACTCCTCTCAAATTATCCGCAGAGAATATTCCTCTCTGTATTTTATTAGGAGCAAACCATAGACCTTTTATCCATCGCTGTAATATATTAGCAACTTGAGTCCTATCAATTTCAAAAGGAGCTACATACTCAGGTTTAATATACCTTTCTTCATGTATATCCTGCTCTACTAACGGATTAGCACAATAAGGGCAAGTCATAGACTTTAAATTCTCATCAACAGTTGATGTAGCATGACAACTACTACATTCAACAACCTTGGTAGTACTAAAACTCTCCTTCTCATAGTTTTCCATAAAACTAACAAAGTCGTGTTCTTTTAGCTCTAACTCTCCTTGGTCTATTTCTTTTACATTGCCACAATATTCACAAACTAGTGCTTGAGCACTTGGTTTATAAGACATCGGTCCACCACACGAACTACAAGGTGTTGCTTCTGATGTATTTAGTTTTATCTCTTCTCCTGACGACACTTCTATTCTAATTAAATAGCTATTAACTTTCTCTCTATTCTAATCCTCTACAAAAAAGGTGCTGAAGAAGATTTGAAGCCTCTGAAGCACCTTTCTTTATCGTATTACATATTTGGTAATGGTGGAGGTGTTTGAGCCCATACAGCGCTTAAATCACCTTGATCACCTGCTTTCTCCCAAGTCCCCATTCCATTTTTCCAAACCAAAGTATCTCTTAATAATTGACCATTGCTAGCCATCTGCTTTAATCCTTCTAAATCAAAAGGTCCTGCTTGTTGTCCATTAATCGCTACGAAGTAACTCACAACCGTTGCTCCAGGTATTGGAGGAGGTGTATTTGTTACAGGTTGAGCAGCAGCTTGCCCTTGTGTAGTAGTTTGTCCTTGTGCCATGGCTTGACCAAATTGATTAGCCATTGCGAATCCTGCTCCCATACCTACTCCTGCTCCAGCTACTCCTGATGGGTTATTTGCCGCAGCTTCCATAGCCTTTGCAGCTTTCATCTGCATTAATTTATTCAAGTCTACGTGATTCAATCTACTCAATTCGAAGATCTCTTTCTTAATATCCTCTGGCATTGATACGTTCTCGATTAAGAACTTTGTAACATCCATACCATATACCTCGAAATCATCTTTCATATATGCGAAAATCGCTGTAGAAAGTTCATTCAAGTTAGCTGCGTAACTCTCAATAGGCAAATTAGCCTCTCCAATAGAATCCGTAAAACGAGTAACAATAGCACTTCTCAACTGATCATTAATTTGATCTGTAGTAAATGTACCTGAGGTACCAACAATCTCTTTAATAAACTTACCTGGATCAGCTATTTTGAATGTATATGTACCAAAAGAACGCACCTCTATCATCCCAAAACGATCGTCATTTAAGATAATTGGGTTCTTAGTTCCCCAACGTTGATCGATAAACGTCTTTGTACTAACGAAATATACTTCTGCCTTAAATGGGCTATTAAATCCGTATTTCCATCCTTTTAAAGTTGCTAGAATAGGTAAGTTCTGCGTATTTAAAGTATGTGTACCAGGACTAAAAACATCTGCCAACTGTCCCTCATTGATAAACACAGCCATTTGTCCTTCGCGAACAACTAACTTAGCATTATTCTTAATCTCGTTTTGATAACGCTCAAAACGGTGTACTATCGTATTCTGTGTTGGGTCTAAGAATTCAATAATATCAATGAACTCTCCCGCTAATTTTTTAAACAAATTCATATCTCTTCTTTTTTTTATTAGTAGCTATTTTATTGTAAATGTAACAGATTTTATGCTTTAAATTACTCAAAATATCTATAACTGTAAATCTGCAATACACTGCTCTCTGATATTCCATATTTCATCTAATGAGTAAGAAATAGTAGGAGTTATATCTAACCATTTATGAATGGCTACTCTATGTAAATTGATTTTAAAATCGCCTATTTGATTATACTCATAGATTTCCTCACTAATTACTTTATCTTTAAATAATTTATAATCACTCGTTACAGTAGTATAATCATAAAACTCATTATTATATTTTAGATAAGTATGTCCTTCTATGATATAATCTAAACCAGCCTGTTCTAACGTAGATCGAATAGCAGGTGCATAATCCGCATCCATCTTAAATATTCCTAATACCAACTCTACTTCAGGGTGATTATTTTCTAAAGCTAATTTGCGCAACACAGCATGCTTTGTACTACAGACTCCTTTCTCCTCTTCTAACACGTTCAGTAGATTATCTCTATCCTTATTGCGTTTATAAGGTAGCTGCTTTATATATTCACACGCTTGTCTATAATCAACAATTCCCAATGCTTTAAAAGTCTGAGATAATGGTTCTGTACTTTCTATTTTAAAATTTATCATCCTATTCTCTTTTAAACTTTTACTCTTACGCTAAAGATAACTTATTTCCTCTTAAAAATAAACAGACCTAGACAGCTAAAATAGCCTATAATAAATCTAGAAATCACAAGTATTTCCTTAACATTTTTTACTATATTTATTCATCGTATTTTTTAAGCAACTTATTATGAATAAGAATTTTAAACATAATAACAAATCTACATCCGATCAAAAAAGAATAGGCAAAGTAGAAATAGTCAATCCTATTGCCCAGCTTATATTTGATGATAATACCTATCTAGAAATAGTAGCAGAAGACTTGCTATATGCAGACTCGCCAGTATGGATAGAGGCAGAGAATCTATTGCTTTTCACTGATTTTCCAAATAAGAAAATACACTATTGGAAGGAACACTATAAAGAACCGAAAACATACTTAGAGTCTATCGATTTTATAGGTCCAAATACTAAGAACGGAGAACTTAACTCTAGTGTCTTACTATTAAATCATACGGCAGAACTTACTCTTTTCTTATATGGGGAACAGAAGATTGCGAAAATGAATGCAATGATTAGAAGTCCTAAATTCAACTTTACTGCTTGGATTGATAATCCAAAACAATATATACTGACTAACCCTAGTACTTTCACACAGGATAATACAGGTAATATATATTTCAATGATATTATTCCAAATCAGGAACTATTTAATGAACAACAACTCTATGGGCTCTTTAAGATTTCGAACAAAAACAAACTAGAGTTGTTACTCAAAAGCTCTTTACATATAGAAGGAATAACTTTCTCTCCTAATAACAAATTAATGTATGTAACCTACTTTTTGGATAAACAAGCTTACTTGTATAGCTACGAACTTAATGATAGCAAGCATATCACCAGCACCTTAAAGACTTTTGATTATACGCCTTTTATAAGCACTCCTGAAGATAGACCAAGGGGGCTTACCACAGATAAGTTTGGAAATATCTTCACTACAGGACCAGGTGGATTATGGGTATTTAGTAAAGAACTAGACCTTATCGCACGTATTTATTTTAAAGGGATTGCGACTAATTGTGTCTTTGATGAAGATTATAAAACACTCTATATTACAACAAGTAACAAGTTACTCAAACTTAAATTGCGAAACTAAGTATGGTTTTAATATAATATTTTTTAGATTGACTTATCTTTGATGCGAATTAGCAATTATGTTTATTCAAAAGATTAAAATAAATAGAACAAATATTAATACACAATGGAAGAGCAATATCAACAAATCTTAGTTAGATATTATAGTGATGTCTTAGAAGAGAATACTGTCGAGACTTTTTGGGGAAAGACAATAGATAAGCAAAAAGGATTATATCAGGTAGATAACATCCCTTTCTATGGTCCAGATTTTTCTTGTGATGATATTGTTTTCGCTGAATTTGACAGTGAGGAAAACTGTTTAACTTATCGCCACGTAGCTACTCCATCAGGGAATACGACTGCACAAGTTATAGTACTAAAAGACAAATATAACAGAGAGGATTTATATAACGAGATTCTATATGCTGGCACAGAGATAGAAGTATGTAATGATCAGTACTTCGTTATCAATGTTCCTAGTAAAACTGATTATCGCAATGTATATGCTATCCTTAGTGGATTAGAAGATGAGAAAGTAATAGAGTTCGCAGAACCATTACTATCACCGAAACACAGTGCCGATCTAAGACAAGCTTAGTTCATCAATAATAAACCCAGATTAAGCATTAGACAAATACTGCAAAGTATTTCTACTTTATATGTCTATCGTTTAATCTAGGATAAACAAAAAACGCCCGATTCAGTAAA
>JBOFGJ010000515.1:0-3799 GCA_051649065.1 Flavobacterium sp.
CTACACAAGACTGTTTATACCAATAAAGAAGTGTCTAAAGTGTATAAACCAACCTTTGCCAACGATGATAAAAACACGCCTATTAAGAACGTTATTCTACTAATAGGAGATGGTAATGGATTATCACAAATATCTGCAGCTGCATTGGCAAATGGCGGTGATTTAAGTCTGTTGCAATTAAAAAGTGTAGGGTTTTTAAAGACACAAGCAGGAGATGATTTTACAACGGATTCTGCGGCAGGTGGTACAGCTTTAGCTACAGGTGAGAAGACGTATAATCGCTCTATTGGGATGAGTATGCAGAGAACTCCCTTGGTGAATATCACAGAGTATTTAGCTCCTTTTAAATATAAAACAGGAGTGATCAGTACAGATGAATTGACAGGGGCAACGCCTTCTTCATTTTACGCACATCAGCTAGATAGAGATGATGATAAATTAATAGCAAAGGATTTACTAAGTAGTAATTTGTCTTTGTTTGTAGCTGCTGGAAAGAAGTCATTTAGCGATATAGACTTAAAGCAAAAGTTTACTGTAGTTAATGACCTAAAAGAGCTTGGTAATTCAAAAGAATCTAAGGTAGGAATGTTCTTAGCTGACGGAGGATTAAAGGGAATTATAGATGGTAGAGAGGATGTATTAGCACAGGCAACTAAGCATAGTTTAGACTTCCTATCTAAAGATAAACAGCCTTTCTTCTTAATGGTTGAAGGAGCCAAAATAGACTCTTATGGTCACTTTAATAATACGGGAGGTATCGTTACAGAAGGTATTGACTTTGATAGAGCAATTACAGAAGCATTGAAGTTCGCAGATAAGGATGGACAGACATTAGTGATTATCACTGCGGACCACGAGACAAGTGGTTTTGCGATACCACAAGGAGATGTAAAGAAGGGAATTATAGAGGGAGACTTTATTTCAAATGACCATACAGGAACGATGATTCCCATCTTCGCTTACGGGCCTAAATCAGGCGAATTTAGAGGAGTGTATGAGAATAATGAAGTATTCCATAAGATAGTTAAGCTTTTAAATTTAAAGAAGTAAACGATGAAGCGATTAGTAGTCTATCTGATGGCTGTAATGGGGACTAGTCTTTATGCCCAAAATAAAAATATTAGCGGTAAAGTATTCGAAGATGTCAATAAGAATGGGCAATACGATAAAGGAGAGCCTCTGTTAAAAGATGTTTTGATCAGCAATGGTCAAGACCTTGTAAAGACAAATCAAAAAGGGGAATATAAGATAAATACTATGGCAGATATGCAGGTGTTTATCGTAAAGCCTACGGGTTATCAGTCTTCTCTGTCTAAAGAGAACAAGGTGAACTTTTATCTGCCTTATGCTGATTTAGGGAAAGTGAATACACATGATTTTGCCTTGTATAAGCAAGACGAGTCAAAGCCTTTAAACGCAGTACTTCTAGCTGATTTACAGTCTGATGTATTAGACGATATTCACCACGTAGAGAAGTTAGTAATTAGCGAATAGTCAAAGACGCCACCTGATCTAATCTTTCCTTTAGGGGATTTGGTATTTGATCGATTAGAAATATTTGACCCTTTGTCTAAATCATTGGGATTAATAGGAAGTCCGATATATTATGTGGTTGGAAATCACGATCTAGACTTCGGTAAGGGCAAGAAAGTTAAGGATAGAGATATTAGTTATAAGAATATGTTTGGGCCTTCGTATTATGCTTTAGAGTATGGAGATGAGCTAATTATCGTGCTTAATAATATTTTGCCTATTGATGATAAGGGATATATTGGTAAGATAGATGAGGTACAAAAAATCTTTCTAAAGAATATCCTAAGCCATTATGCACCAACTCATCAAAAGGTAAAAGTAATGATGCATATTCCTATCGAATTTATGAAGGATAAAGAAGAGTTTATAAGCTTATTTGACAGCTATAAGCAAGTATTTGTTGGAGTAGGGCACACTCATACCCAATATCACAATCACTACTCTAGAACGGCTAATACGCCCATTCACGAGTTAGTAGCAGGAGCGGTATGTGGCGCTTGGTGGCAAGGACCTCACGATATCGAGGGAATACCATTTGCAATGATGTATGACGGTACTTGGAAGGGATATTGGCATTTGAACTCATCTCCCCAAGATTATACGTTATCGTACAAAGTATCAGGTAGAGCTTCAGATAAACAGATACAAGTTTGGGCACCTGAGGTAAAAGAATGGGACAAGAGTCTGGAGCATCTAAATGATGGCTATATCTACGCAAACGTCTTCGCAGGTGATCAAGATACCAAAGTACAAATCAGTTTTGATGGTACTATGTGGCAACCAATGGACTATTATGAGGGAGTAGATCCTCATTATACAAGATTAATTGAACTGCAAAAACAAGGTAGATTTAAAAATATGAATACCTCTTCTGCTGTAGATGCGAAGAGAGTAAGTAAACATTTATGGCGTATGCCAATTCCCGAGGGACTTCAAGAAGGACCTCAGTTGATTAAAGTAAAAGCTATTGACACACGATATGGTCTTAATCATGTGGAGAACCGTGTCCTGTGGACTCCAAATTAGCTTTATGTAAGGAGTTGAGGTGTCAACTTTTTAGATTAGTAGTGTTTGTATTGAAAGGTAGCCCATTGTGGCTACCTTTCTGTTTTTAAGGTGTAGTATTTTTGTTGAAAGATTAAAGGGGGATATTGGAATAATGTATTGAGGTTATTGGATTGTGTGTCAATATTGCGGGGCATATAGTAATACGCTTGTACTGTGGATGATTAATACTGTTCTTAACTTACTCAGAGAATAAGAAAAATGGTAGTACGACAGGTTTACTTTTAAAGTCTGTTGGGTGGGGAGGGATATTTCCTTTAAAGGGAGTGATGTTTAGGTCTTTGATAGCGGCTTTGCCATTGATGGCGAATCCTAGTTGTCCATGTGATTGTAGGTGGGTGGTGTGGTCTTCATAATGGAAGTATTCTTCGTTGTTAAGCCAAATGTAGAGGTAGTTATCTATCTTTTGGATTTGCCAAGTGACCCATTCTGTTGTTGGGCTAAGGGCTACTTTAGGAAGTTTACCGATATTGTTTTTGGTGCGTATGAAGGCGTTCTCTTTTATTATTTCTTCCCCTTTAAATAATTTGCGGTCTTCGATCTGCAGTTTTTTGTCTAGGGTGTTGTATAGTATTCCTAAGAAAGCTTGTTCTTTGATATTTAGCATGACCTCTAATAAGTAGGTTCCCTCGTGTACTTGAGAAGAAAAAGTAAGGATATAGTTTTCGGGAAGTTGCTTATTAAGTGTTATAATTGCCCAATGTTTGTTTTTTTTCCCTGTAAGGTTGTAACTTTCGGCAGTCCAATCTCCGTTAATAGCTGTCCATTTGTTGATGTTTTTAGCAGTGTTAGCGAAGTTGGTTGTCACTTTATTATCCGCTGAACCACAGCTGATAGTAAGGAAACAAAGAAGAATAAATAAGCTTGCGTATTTCATTGTAAAAAGCATTCGGTAATTTTTTTACAAGTTTAACGCTTTCAAAATAATAAAAGCGCAATTTGTGTGTTATAATATACAGACTAATGAAAGGTTGTGGAGATAGGGGGTAAACCTTATCTTTGTAGACTAAATTAATAAAGAATCACTAAGACAAATGTTTTAGCTCTACACTTTTTTAAATGAGAGAGATTCTTTATTTTTAAATAATTTAATTGAGAAGAGGAATGATTAAAAAAGGTTTATTATTAATTGCCTTACTATTGAGTAGCTCCGTTGTTATTGGACAAAAGAAGTACTCAGAACTTACTAAAGAGGATTATT
>JBOFGJ010000516.1:0-13867 GCA_051649065.1 Flavobacterium sp.
CTGCATCGATAGTCTTGAGCGAATTTAGAAGACATAATTTTTAAAACTCACGTTAGCTAGATAATTTCTTATTAAGAAGTACTAAAGAATGTGTTTATTCATTACAGGAATTATCTGTGGTGAGTAAACACATTTTTTATTAGGAGGTATGACGCAGATTAAGTCTTTATAGATCTAAAATCTAATGATTTTTTGCAAAAAAAAATGGCAATGGTCGCATAGTGATCGCATAATGGTCGCATAGTTTAGGCTTATTTTGATGCGATCATTATGCTATCATACTACTATCATTATTCCATCATTAGTTCGGGTCAAAGTAGATATCTAAGTTAGGTGTCTATTTTTTTTATTTTTAGGAGTTAAGATTTACCCCAGATTAAGCATTAGTCAAATACAGCAAAGTATTCCTACTTCATATCTCTTTTATTTCTTCTAAAACCATACTACATGCCTTGCTACTGCTGGCTCTTCGTTTTAGAACGGTCTATAGGACTATTTTAAACTCAGTCCTTTCATAAATTCAGAGCTATTTTGCATAATTACTTTTCGTTTATATGTCTATCGCTTAATTTGGGTTAAACTAAAAAAGGGATATCTGATCAGATATCCCTTTTTTAGTTTATATGTATTTATATATTTCTTAGTGAAATGTGAAGTTAACGAATATACCTCTTGACTTCATTGATTCTATATTACCAGTCCAGGGACTTTGTGGATTTTTATCTCTGATTAGTTCGTCATTGATTCCAAATACACCTCGTATAGAAGGAGAGAATTTAAAGTATTCAAAGTAAAAATCTGCTCCAACACCTACTTCATAATTAGCAGTAAGTTTTTCTACTCTCCATATTCCTTCATAGTTATCACCGTCAGCTTTATTATTAGCACCTAAGTTTAGATCTAGTGATACACCTCCTACTACGTAGGGTCTGATATTACCTGTTCTCAAGGCTGAGAATTTAAGTAATAACGGAAAGTGCAGATAGGTTGCACTTGTAGATTTTATAGATGAACTATTTAATTCATATTGAGATGGATCAAGGTTCTCGTGTTTAGTAGCGTAGTAATCATAGATTAATGCCCTTGGAAACGATAGTTCACGCTTGGCATATGTTAGACCTGGTTCAAAACGCAAATCTAAATATTCCATTAAACGCAAGTTTCCGACAAGACCAACACTAAAACCTATAGAAGACTTTACTTGTATCTCGGTATAATCATTTGGATATTTTTCTTTGAGCTCTTGTATCTTTTGATAATAAGCAGCATCGTAGTTGAATTTATAATTGTAAGAATTAAATCCTAGATAGTAGCCCCAATGCACACGTTGTTTGTCCCAATCTCTTTTATTAAGTAAAGGGTTCTTTCCAAATATCCATTGCCCATAAGAATGAGAGCTAATGAATAGGATTATAATAAATACAATTAGTCTTTTCATATTATTTCGAAGATGAATAAATAGTAGCAATTCCCATTGTCTGAGGAAGATGCTTTACATCTTTAAACCCAACTTTTCTTAAAATATTGTTTAAAGCTTCTCCAAAAGGGAAATTTTTAGCAGAATCAGACAAATATTTATATGCTTTTTGGTCTTTAGAGAATAGTTTTCCCATAAAAGGCATTACATTCTGTGTATAAAAGAAGTAACCTTGTTTAAATGGAAACTTTGTAGGAACAGATGTTTCTAATATAACAAAGATGCCTCCTGGTTTAAGAACGCGTAATATCTCAGATAATCCCTTCTCTAAGTTCTCAAAGTTTCTAATACCAAAACCTACTGTAATTGCATCAAAAGAGTTGTCTTCGAAAGGTAAGTTTTCTGAGTCCCCTTGTACCATATCGATTCTATTCTCTAAGTTTAATGCTTTTATTTTTTGTTTACCTACTTCTAACATCCCTGCAGATAAGTCAAGTCCTGTTATTTTAGGTGCGTCTGTCTTAGAAAGTAGAATAGCTAAATCTCCTGTACCAGTCGCAATGTCTAGTATAGTATTTGGTTTTTGTTCAGATACTAATTTCAATACTTTTCTTCTCCACCCTTGATCTGTACCAAAAGTAATCATTCTATTTAGGCTATCATAGTTACCCGAAATAGTGTCAAACATTTGTTCTACTTGTTGCTTCTTACCTAATTCAGATTCTTTGTATGGAGTTATATTTTTTGACATTGTATTATATTTTTGACAAATATAATTATTAAAAGCCAATTGGTTACTTCCGATTATCGTCAAATTAGCGAATATCTACTTTTTTAAAAGAGAATAGCATTTCAGTGAATATGTGATTGATTGTGCTCAGCAGATATATGGACTAAATAGATAATAGTATTAGAGGGCTTTATAAACAAAAAATCCTGAGTAGTTATACTCAGGATTAAGGTGTTATATATACATATGGTAGTAATCACCACCCACGAACTCTAGTTGTTCACCTTGTTTAAAACCTAAACGAGTGTATAACTTCATCGCATTAGGGTTTTCTAAGTCTACGATTAGGCCTACCTGTTTATGTCCTTGCGATTTAGCATAGTCTACTGCGTATTTTAGCAAATGACTGCCGACACCTTTTCCTTGTACTATTGGAGATACAGCTACTGTATCTAAGTAGTATTCTCCTCCTACTGTTTCGGGCTCCGGGATCATATCATTATTATATTGTTGTCTTAGTACTTCTAAAACAGGCTCTCTAAGTGCGATATAATCATCTCCATTATACCCTGTTACAGAACCTACGATGTCACCTTCTTCATCTATAGCTACGAATGTATTCTCATAACTATATAAATTATTAGGCTTTCTGAACATTGTTGTTAGAAAATTAATCGCTTCTTCTACATCTTCTTTTTGGATAAGAGTAAATACGATATCTTCCATTGCTTGTAGCATTAATTCAGGAACTACATCATAATCTTCTCTTTTAGCAGGTCTAATTGTATAGTGCATTTTTATTATTTTGAATTAGCACAAAGGTAAGAAAGATTACTAAATACTTAGTTGTTAGTTATGCATACGTCTTTCATTAATTTTGTCCCATTCTTCCGAAGCGTTTTCTATTCCTATTTTAGCAGGTTCGAATACAGGATCTTTACCTTCTTTGCGTTGTTTTATATAGTCTTTCAGTGCTAACATCGCTGGTTTTCTAAGGATAAGGATGGCTATAATATTGGTCCATGCCATAGCACCTACACCTATATCACCAATGCCCCAAGCTATACTAGGCTCGCTTATAGAAGCGAAATATACTATTCCTAATATGATAAAACGCATACCCCATCTTAGTATGATATTTTTCTTTTTGCTTAAGTACTCGAAGTTTGATTCAGCGATAAAGACATAAGACATAGCAGTAGTGATAGCAAAAAATGTTAAGGCTATAGCTATGAATTGTGACGCGAATAGAGGGAAGTGTGATGCGATAGCTTTTACTGTATATGCTGCACCTGCTTCTACACCTGGCATATGCTCTACTATATAATTTCCTGAACCGTCAATTACGTTGTATGAATTAGTGAATAAAATCATTAGGGCAGTAGCTGTACATACAAATAAAGTATCTATATATACTGAGAAAGCTTGTACTAACCCTTGTTTTACAGGATGTGATGTCTCAGATGCAGCAGCTGCGTGAGGTGCTGTTCCTTGTCCTGCTTCGTTAGAGTAGATACCTCTTTTCACCCCCCAAGCAATCGCAGCTCCAAATACTCCACTGAATGCTGATTCAAGATTGAATGCTGATCTAAAAATAAGGGCAAAAACATTTGGTATATCTTGGATGTGATATCCGATAATAATGATAGCCATAATAATATAAGCAGTAGCCATAAAAGGTACAACTATCTGAGCGATAAGTCCCATTTTTTTAGCACCTCCGAATACTGAAAACCCTAGAAATAGACATATAGCTATTCCACTCGCCCATGTAGGTATAGAGAATGCGTGATTCATACTTACAGCGATACTGTTACTTTGTATACTTGGTAGAAATAACCCACAACTTATAAGTGTTACAATAGAGAAGAATAAAGCGAATGCTTTGTTCTTCATTCCTCGCTCTATATAAAAGGCAGGACCTCCTACATATTGTCCATTTTTATCGACTTTATATATTTGTGCTAATGTTGATTCTATAAATGCAGAGGCACTACCTAAGAATGCTATCGCCCACATCCAAAAGATAGCTCCAGGTCCTCCAGCTGCAATAGCAGTTGCTACCCCTACAATATTTCCTACTCCTACACGCCCAGCTATTGCCATACTAAATGCTTGGAATGGGCTGACTCCTTTGTCAGAGGAACCCTCAGTAAACAGTAGTTTGATCATATGACCAAAGTATCTTATCTGGATAAATTTGGTTGTGATAGTAAAGTAAAGTCCTGCGCATAGACAGAGTGCAATAAAGATGTTAGACCAAATTAGATCATTTACTTGTTTAATAATTTCTTCCATTGTGTGTTGTGTGCGTTTGTTTTATTTACGTTGTTTAGTAGACCTTGTGCAAGTCTTTGTTGTTTAAGAGGTAAAAATTAGGTAAATTTTATGAATTACAATATGTTAAAGTTGTCTTTTTTTAAATTTAAAATGATTCTTGTTATTTTTTGTTGATAAAATGGGTTAATTGTTGAAAACTATTTAATTTTAGTGTTTTGAAGAGTTTATTGGTAAAATGTTATTGGAATTATTAACCTATTAGAAATAGAGGATTTTTTGATTATAGCAGTATCTGGCTATAAAACAGAATAGAGAAAATATGAATTTATAATAACGACGTATGGCACACACAGATTACATTAAAAGAGCTCAAGGATTTAAAGTAGAAGAGGCTCTATTAGCAAGAATTGCGGTTATAACTGATACTTTACAGAAAGTGACAGAAGAAGGTAAGTGGGATTATGCCTATGCAGAAGGAAAATGGACAGTCAAAGAGCTTGTTCAGCACCTTATCGATTGTGAGCGTATATTTAGTTATAGAGCATTACATATCGCTCGTCAAGACACAAGTGCTCTTAATAGTTTCGATGAGAATCAATATAATGATTATGCAAAAGGAGAACAGAAAAAACCTAGTGAGTTAGTAGAAGAGTATGTGTCATTAATGAGAAGTATCTACTATGAATTTAAAGGGGTTACAAATGAAGCCCTCGCTTTAAAAAATCAAGTAGCACACTATGTGGTGTCAGTAGAAGAGATAGGAAGAATAATGTATGGACATAGTTTACATCACCTGGATATTTTAAAAGAGAGATATCTTAATGAGGTCTAAAACAAAAATAGCCACTCATCGAGTGGCTATTTAAGGTAATATATTTTTTTTTCTAGTAACGAATACTGAATAATCCTTCAGCTTTGTTCTCTAAGTTTTCAAAACGCTCAGTACATTCTTTGATTAATTTGATAGCAGCTGCTTTATCTCCAAAACCATCAGTAGTAACTGTTTTGTTTTCTAAATCTTTGTAAACTTTAAAGAAGTGTTCAACCTCTTTTTTGAAGTGTTCGTTTACATCTTGAATGTCGTTTAACTTGTTCATGATTGGATCAGATACTGGTACACATAAGATTTTTTCATCTTGACCTTTATCGTCTGCCATGTAGAAAACACCTACTGGTTTAACTTCTACTACCATTCCTGGAAGAGAAGGTTCAGTGAACATTACAAGTACATCTAGTGGATCTCCATCTAAAGCTAATGTTTCTGGAATAAATCCATAATCAGCTGGATATCTCATATTTGAATATAAAAGACGGTCAAAACGCAATCTTTTTAAATCAAAGTCATACTCATATTTGTTTCTGCTACCTGCTGGAATCTCAACAAATGCATCAAAAGTTTCGAATGTATTCATATTTTTTTATTTAAATCTAAATTCTAAAAATCGAGTGCAAAAGTACTCTAATTACTTGTTTATTACAAGTTTTACATTAATTATTAGAAATAAATTCCGAATGAACCTCTAATTGCAAATCTTCTAGCGTCAGGCATATCTAAGTAGTTTCCTCTCCAACTTAAGTCTAATCTGAATATTTTGAAGATGTTTCCAACACCTACATAATATTCATAATATACATCTGTTGGTGCTTTATAAATAACATCAGAAGCATTTAGATTTATGTTCTCTTGGGATATTTTTCCATAGATACCACGTACTCCTACGATTTCACGTAAGTTGAAATCTCTTAGCCATGGTATTCTTGAGAATAGACGCCCTCCGAAGTTGTGCTCTAAGTGTAGTGAGGCATATTGATCAGTTACAAACTCATAATAATTTAAGTTTGCAAAGGTATTTTCAATATTAAACCAAGATTGGTTACCAGGGACAACACTTAATAACCCTAGAGGAACTTCTCCGAAAGTTTTACCCACTTCGAAAGTTGGTGTTAATGTACCAAAACCACCTAGTAATAAAGGTTTTCGAGCATAGAACTGTAATTTTTGATATTCAAAGTCACTATCTATTACTCCTTTAAATCCTTGTGTATACTTTAAGAACATACGTAGATATTTTTTGTCTACATCAGTTCTATCTACTCCATATCCGATTGTTTTTCTTTTAGGTGTATATTCTGCAGTCAGATTAAACTCCGATTGTTTAGTCTCGTTAGCGATAATGTTGTTCTCTTTATCTAAATAGTAATCTAGGTTAAATAAATCTGACGCAGAACGCAATGTACGGTAGTTAAAGGCTGTACTAAACTTTAAGTTCTTTACAGGTTCTATTTCTAGTCCTACAGTAGATAGGTTGATCTTTGTCAATTTTGTATTATCTCCACTAGCGAATAATGAGTTAGAGGCAAAGCTTCGCCCTAATACATCATTAGTCTCTGTTAAACTAACGCCTATCTGTTCTATGTCTCTACGATTACCTCCGAATAAGATTAAACGACTATCATTGTGTAAAAGTACTTTTGCACTAATTCCATATTTGAATTGATTGTCTTTAAATCCATATGCGCCATAGCCTTCTAATCTCCATTTATCATTAGGACCAAAATAGGTTCTACCTCCAGCTCGAAGACGAAGCCCTTCAATGTCATTATATCCAAAAGTAGAGAAGATAGGACCATAGTCAAATTTATATTTATCTATATTATAATAGTTACTTGCAACAGTAGAAGATAAATCAAATAAGAACTTGAATTTAGGAACAGTTTTCAGTGTATCTAACATTTTATAGATACCTAGTTCATCTTTACTTAATGACTCAAAGCGATAGCTCTTCCAGAAGTCATCATCTCTTTTATAAATACCCTCATCATATACATTCACATTCTTCTGATAAAATTCATCAGGATGCTCAATATCAAATTTGTGATGCTTATTTATTGTAGTACGTTTTCCATATACACCTTTAGACTTTTCTCTTTTCGAAAGGGCAAAGTCAGACATAAAGTGGTCTTTAGTTAATAAGAATACAGAATCATTTAATACATCAAACTCTTGCTCGATATAGATTTCTTTTACCCAGTTTATGTTAGCATCTTTACTTGCTTCCATACTGATTTTCTTAATAGCAAATGTAGAGTCGTTTACCCAAAAGTCTCCCTTGAAAGTTAATTCACCTTTACGTCTAGGATAGTATACGATATTAAAGCACCATTTATCATCGATGTATGCACTGTCTGCTAATACATAGTTATAGACATTAATACCAGTGCGAGATAGTGGACTTACGAAATCTTTGTCAAATATCTTGATATAGTTATTATAGATGTTATATTCAGCATATAGATCTTTAACGAACTCAATAATATGTTGATTCGTGTCAAAGCCAGAGTTTTTATTACCTAAAGTTTTTTCAATCTTTCTACTATTTTGATTATCACCATAGACTTGACCTATGTTCTCATTGATAAAAATAGGTAAGTAGGTTTTACCAGTTATACGGTTTGTATCTACTTGTTGGAAGATAAACTCCATACCCTTAAACAGTTTTTTCTTTTGATAAGCACTATCAATACTGTTTAAGTCAAATTCGACTTTTTCGTATTTGTCATACTCATATTGGGCGAACATATACAAACCATTCTTGCGTTTGCGTTCCCATATCTTGCGGAGTATATCTAAAGCAGGATTATTTTTTTTAGATGTTTTACCAGCATAGATCCTTACTTCATCTAGGGTATTATCATCTTCTAAGACTACTTTTAAGTCTAAGTTAGATCTACCAGAAAGAGGTATTTCGAGTGTCTTGTACCCTACAAAAGACACAATAAGAATATCATAAGTTTTAGCTGACTCTAGGTAAAACTTACCATACTCATTAGCAATTACTCCATCAGTAGAGTTTTTGAAATAAACGCTAGCAAAAGGGACATCTTGATTATTTTGATCAATTATTTTTCCGCTTACTTTGGTTTGTCCCCAACTAAACACTGAAACGAATAAGAATAATAATAGAAACTTAACTTTATTTTTCATAGCAAAGTAGTATTCATAAAAAAAGACTCCATCTTATATAAGATGGAGTCTTTCAAATATACGTTAATTTTTACTTATAAAGTACTTTTTTTACAGCTTTCACTACGTCATTAGCATTTGGTAGCCATTCTTGTAGTAATACAGGAGAATACGGAGCTGGTGTATCAGCAGTCGTGATTCTTTGGATAGGAGCATCTAAGTGATCAAATGCTTGCTCTTGTACTATGTAAGTGATTTCTGAAGAAATACTTCCAAATGGCCAAGCTTCTTCTAAGATAACTAAACGGTTAGTTTTCTTAACAGATTTAAGAATTGTCTCTTGATCTAATGGACGTACAGTACGTAAGTCAATTATTTCACATGAGATTCCTTCTTGTGCTAATTCGTCAGCAGCTTTGTAAGCCTCTTTTATAATTTTACCGAATGATACGATAGTTACATCTGTACCTTCTCTTTTAATATCAGCTACACCTAATGGGATAGTATATTCACCTTCTGGTACTTCACCTTTATCACCATACATTTGCTCAGATTCCATGAAGATAACAGGGTCATTATCACGGATAGCAGCTTTTAATAATCCTTTACAATCATATACGTTAGAAGGAACTACTACTTTTAATCCAGGTACGTTAGCGAACCAGTTTTCAAAAGCTTGTGAGTGTGTTGCACCTAATTGACCAGCAGAAGCTGTAGGTCCACGGAATACGATAGGAATATTAAATTGACCACCAGACATTTGACGCATCTTAGCAGCATTGTTTATAATTTGGTCGATTCCTACTAAAGAGAAGTTGAAAGTCATAAATTCAACGATAGGACGGTTACCATTCATTGCAGAACCAACTGCAATACCTGCAAATCCTAATTCTGCAATCGGAGCATCTATAACACGTTTAGGACCGAATTCGTCCAACATACCTTTAGAAGCTTT
Source organism: Flavobacterium sp. (assembly GCA_051649065.1). GTDB lineage: Bacteria > Bacteroidota > Bacteroidia > Flavobacteriales > Flavobacteriaceae > Flavobacterium. The sequence goes on from JBOFGJ010000516.1 coordinate 9,347, forward strand.
ATAAGCACCATTGTATTCAGCTACTTCTTCACCTATTAAATATATTGATTCGTCGTGACGCATTTCTTCGCTCATCGCTTCACACACGGCCTCTCTAAATTGAATCGTTCTCATAATTTTCTATTTTGTGTAATTAATTTACGAAAGCAAAAATAGGAAAAAATATTGTTATGTATAGTATCCCTTTAATTGTTTTATAGGTTTTAATAGGCACTTTTACTTTTTATTACATTTTTTATATTTGATACCATTAGTAATTTATAATTTTTTAATAAGATGTTCTTTTGATTGAAAGGGTAGTAGCTTTTTTAGCTTTTAGATACAATGATGTTTATTCTTAAATGAATTTACTTCTGTAGTATAAAGAAATCTCCTTCCAATTATTTTTAGAAAGGAGATGACTCTTACTTCTGAGACTGTAACCAGTCTTCATATTTTAATCTGGTGATCACCTCTATGCGATCGTCTTTAAAGTATTTGTCATATTTATTAGCAGACTTATACGCAAAAGTAAATCCACATTTAGACTGTGCTCTTAATGATTTCATGTTTTCTTCATAAAATCCACACCATAAGTCTGATATCTTTAAATCGACGAATGCATGCTTGATTAAAGTGTTTAGTGCTTCAGGGATATATCCTTTACCCCAATGTGGTACACCTATCCAGTATGCTACTTCAGCTTCGTTTTCAGAAATGTCGAAGTTACTGTTCTCGCCGATTAATAATCCAATGCAACCTATAGCTTCGTTAGATCCTTTTAACGCTACAGCATATACTTCAGGATGTGCGAATTCGTTCTTAATTACTTCTCTACTTTCTTCTACGCTTTTGTGTGCTGGCCAACCTGCTGCAGGTCCTACTTGTTCGTCTTTTGCGTATAAATACAAACTCTCTGCATCTGATTCTTCCCAAGGGCGTAAAATCAATCTTTCTGTTTCTAGTCTCATTGTCTTTTCAATTTTTGTACTCTTGTTTTGTTGTTTAGAGTACTTGTTATTATTCTACGGCTAAAGTAGAGCGTTTACCACATTCTGATTGTATGATTATTTTAGATAAAAATGTAATTTTTGAAACTAGAATTGTTTATTTGTATTGTTTTATAGTTTTATTATGTGTTTATGGAAAGTGTTTTGATGGATTTAGAAGAACGTATTTCTTTTAGTTTTGGGATAGAATACGGGGTTAGTGATCAGGGAACGTTGAATACTTATCCTTTGGCTATTGCCTATTTGACAGTGTTTTTTGTAGAATATGGAGAAGCTGTCATTAGTATTGATTTTAAAGATCGTGTATTGACTAGAGGTAGTTTGATCATAATCGGTGAGGACAATATGATTGCTTTTAAGGAAGCGTCAAAAGATTATAGGATGCATTGTTTTTTGATTCAAAGAGACTTTGCCAGTGAGATTGCCTATGTATTGCCAAATGAGTTGTTTAGTTATCTACATTATTTTCCTGTACAGACTTTTACAGAGGAGGATATAGATATTTATCACTTATGGCAGTCTTTAACGATCTACTTAATGAATAATGTATCAATATATGCCCAAAAGACATTGTGTAACCAATTTCAAACCTTGTTTTTAAGTTTATCTGAGCAGGTTAATTATGATGAATTAATCATAGAAAAGCATTACAGTAGACAAGAGGAGCTATGCTGGAAGTTCTGGGATCTTATCACTCATCATGCTAAGCAGCATAGAGATGTCGCTTTTTATGCAGATACTTTATTTATTACACCTTATTATTTATCACAGATAACTCAGCAGTTCTTAAATTATAGTCCAAAAGAGCTTATTAATCGTCAAGTGGTATTAGAGATTAAGCATTATCTCCGCAATACAGATTTAAGTATTAGTCAAATAGCAGAGCAGTTAAACTTTCAAGACCCTTCTTATATGGGGCGTTTCTTTAAGCGAGAGACAGGAGTGAATCCTCTACAGTTTAGAAGATAGTGGAGTTTCACTTCTTTGTGAGAAACTTAAAAGTAGAGGGGAGGGCATCTGTCATAAACGGTGGTATAGGCAGAGGGCTAGTTAGTCTATCTATTGCCTCGTATAGTGAACCTCCTAAACGAATAAAACCAGTACCCCGAAAGTCTGTTATATAAATATCACATTCACCTGCTATGAAAGAACCAATATCCCAAAATAAGTAATACCCATTCTCACTTTTACTGAAAGGTACAAGGCGTTTGATTATTTCGATGGTGGCGTCAGGATAAACCCAGAATCAGCGATAGACATATAAACGAAAAGCAATTATACAAAATAGATCTGAGTTAGCGATTTCAGCATACTATAGTATGGTTATAGAGCTAATGAAAGAACTATAAAGTAGAATTACTTTGTAGTATTTGGTTAATGCTGATTCTGGGTTAAAGTGTTTCAATCTATATATTTATGATTAGGTAGATATTACTCTTTAGTTGTAACCAAAGAGAAGTGATGTCTATAATGCATTGATATGTGAAGATAAATAATTAGGACTTATCTTAGTAATAGTGATAGTATCACAATTATTGAATTGACTAAATCGTCTAATTAATTCTCTAAAAGGAGTAATCCATGTCTCTATGTTAATCTCAGTATTCTCTATATGTAAATGTACTAGTTCTAGGTGTTTTTCTTTGCGATGAACTTTACAGTCGACTCTGCCTATAAAAGTTTGTCCAAATAATATAGGTAAACAAAAATAACCATACTGACGCTTTTCTTTAGGTAAGTAACATTCTAAGCGGAAGTTATAATCAAATAGATGCTGTAATCTATCGCGATGTATGATCAAGTTGTCAAAAGGGGATAGTAATGCCATAGTGTTGTTCGTAGGATGAATTACTTTATTAAATAAGTCATTTAAGACATACATGGTAGGTAAGCCTTCTACAGCTAAAGGTGTGATGGTACCTTCTTCACACATTTTGTTTAGTACCTTGATGATATTATTCTTTATAGTAGTACCTGTCTTTAGATGCATTATCTGATTGATAGTTGTAAAACCATAGGCCTTAAGATAGGTACGTGTTAAGTGTTCTGCCTCCTCTAGTGGGGTGGGCATTGTCATATTAATAGTAGAAGGAAGTACACGCTCTGTTAAGTCAAAGGTTTTCTGTATTCCCTCTCGTTTACTAATCATAATGTCTCCTTGTAGAAATAAGCGTTCTAGAGCTACTTTAGCAGGTTTCCATTCCCACCAAGTGCCATTAATGGTACTCTTGTTTTCAAAATCTCTCGCTCGTTTAGGACCTTCTTCACGTATAGCATCTAAGACATACTGCATTACTTTAGGTTCTGCTTTATAGTAGTGTTTTTTGTCTTTCTTTATTTTTTGCATTTGAGGAAGTGCAAAACGAAAATCTCTTATTGGAAGATAAGATGCTGCGTGAAACCAATACTCAAATATTTTTCTCTCTTGTACCAAATCATCTAAGTAAGAAGGATGATAGTCAGGTACTCTTGTCCATAGGGTGTGATGATGTGCACGCTCTATTACTGAAATCGTATCTATCTGAAGATAACCAATGTGTTCTATGGTATTTAGTACTGCGTCTTTACCTAATCCAAATGAAGATGATGGAGTTAAACCTTGTGCTTCTAAGGTAATGTAGCGTAGCTGTTCTAGAGTTAGTTTCTCATTCATAATTAGTGTTTGATAGTGTATTTCTTATAGGGGTTTCATTAAAGATAAAAGTAGTTTTTTGAACCATTACAGATTTATATTATCTAATTGGATAGCGTTTTAATTTAGATTTAGTGGTGACTATATCTTATAAAGTAATAGTTGTTCATCATTTTTAGTAACTCTATTGTGATGTAAGATATGATTAAATTATTTATCGATTACAATACATTTTCCAATAACCTTATTGCCCTCCATAAAAGCAAAAGTGTAGCCATCTTTTAGAATATAATGGGGAGCTTCTTCCATTAGAAAATATATTTCATAAGCAATAACTTCATAAGGATCTATAATTGTATGGAGATCTATTTTTAATACTATACTCCAGTTACCGAGTTCTCCTAAATAGATTTGTGTATATAGAAGTTCTGTCTTAGGTGGTATTCTTTTATTCAAATCTAGGTAGAGTTTGTCCCATATTATCAAACAACTTTTGTTCTTGTCCATAAGGTGTTTTGGTTTTTTAGATTAGTGTAGGTGCTATTTTGTGACTTTCCACTTTAATTTTTAGGCTAAATATAGGTTTAGGCCTTCTTTAAACGTCTTTTTAAGCAAAAATAAGGTTTGTTTTTTTTTGTGTATTTGTATTTAAGTAATTGATTTTTATATTGTTGTTGTTTATTTGGCTTTTAGTGTAGCTATATATTGATGAGCTTTAAAGTCAGTATATATAGGCCTTTATGTTATCTTCTTTAACAGTTCGTAAAGACTTCTCCATGATTGCTCTAGTTAAAAAGTTGTTTGTTGAAGGAATATTGAAGGAGGAGTAACTAATAGTTAAATAGTTTCACTGAAGAAACTATACCTTGTTTAAGTATGATATAGAGGTAAGGGGAGGTA
>JBOFGJ010000517.1:0-3379 GCA_051649065.1 Flavobacterium sp.
AACACGTATTCGCAAAAGCCCTTGCTGTTGATAAATCAAAAGGACAACTAGCTTTAAACACTACGTATAGTGAAGACCGCCCTACTGCTATAGAAGATATAGCAGGACATGATGCACATCACTTACGTGCGATTAATAGGTCTACTAACTCTTCTAGAAGTAATAGAAAATTTGTAAAAGGTACTGGAAATTCTAAGACAGTAGGTACTGAATACTTCTATCCTGGTGATGAATGGAGAGGAGATGTAGCTCGTATGATGATGTACATGCACATACGCTATGAGAATGAGAATAGTGGTGGATATACTAAAGCTAGTAAAGTTGGTATGCCTATTGATAACAAAAATGGTATATTAAGTGACGAAATGATAGATCTATTCTTAAAATGGAACGTAGATGATCCTGTAGATGAAATAGAGAGAAGACGTAACGAATATCACGGAAATCCTAATAACCCTGTTTATAAATATTCACAAGGTAACCGTAACCCATTTATCGATAACCCTGAATTAGCATACCGTATTTGGGGAGGTCCTAAACCAGTTAATAATTGGGGTAAATAATTTGCTTTGAATAAACATTATGATAAAAGGCTAGTGAAACTTTAATGTCACTAGCCTTTTACTATTAGATAGACTCTACTACTCTATCTAAATGATCCTTATACTGCTGTTTATATAAAGTTATTTTCTCCTCTGTTCCATTCTTCTCAATATCATAGAAATGCATTCCCTCTATTGGTTCCAATGATAAAAAACTATTCATTCTGTGCAAACCAAATAACACTCCCTCATCAACACTCGTTTGATTAAAAAACTCTCCTTTTAATGTAAAGGCAGTCTTAGGTGCATTCCAAGAAGAAGTCACCATATATTTCCTTCCTAATAATGAACCACCTCTACCATAGTTAAGATTTGGACTTTCGTTCTTACGTCCATCACTGTAATACAGTCCATTGCGATGTCCATGTGTCAAGACCTTATCAAGGTATTCTTTTAATCCATGAGGTAACCCAAACCACCAAACTGGCACATGATAAATAATCAAATCTGCCCATACGAAGTTGTCTACCTCTGTCTGCAAATCATATTCATCGTTAATATCAGTAACCCTCACCTCTAGATTGTACTTATCTCTTAGTGTTTCAATATCTAATTCAACTAATGTAGCATTAAATTGCCCTTTCGAGTGCGTAAAAACTTGCCCTCCATTTATTACAAATACTTTTCTCATATTCTTTTATCTAAATTTTACACTGCAAAGTTAAATCACACAATATTCAATTAAAAATTATATAACTTTGTACTATATATAACTATACTTATACATGAAAGCAAACTTAGAATGGTTTAGAACCTTTAAAGCTATCTATGAAATAGGTACTTTAAGTGGAGCTGCTAAAGAATTATACCTTACTCAACCAGGTGTAAGTCTGCATATAAACTCTTTAGAAGCTTACACAGGATTCGCTTTATTTGAACGCACACCACGTAGAATGCTGCCTACAGAAAGAGGCAAGCTACTCTATCAACAAATACTCCCCTCTATAAGCCATTTAGAAGATGTAGAAACTAAGTTTAAGAAAAAAGCAGGACAAGATAGAATAACGATAACGATAGGCATGTGCGAAGAAACATTTCAACAGACTCTAGAACACAACATACCTACATTTGACTTTAATATAATTATACAGTTTGGCAAATCAAGTTACTTAAAAGAGCAACTTAAGAAAGGATTTTTAGACCTTATCATTACTAATGAATCAGATACGAATAAGGATATAATCTATACACACTTGGCACGCGAAACATATCAAGTAGTAGCAGGAAAACAGTCTTGCCTTGATGACTTCAATCTATTGAAATTAAAGGATAAAACAACTATAGAACAATGGCTGATAGAACAATCATGGTATAGCACAGCCACTGAGATGGACGTTCTGAATGCATTTTGGCACATAAACTTTGGGCATGCAGCTCCATTCACAGCGAACTACATTGTACCAAACAAATTTTCTATAGTGCGTTGTTTAACTATTGGTAAAGGATTAGGATTACTGCCTAACCTTATAACTAAAGGAACTTTAAGCGAGAATAAGCTAGTTAAACTATGGGATGGATATAAACCATTAGATAATGACTTATACTTAGCTAAACGCTCTAAAACACTATTCGAAGATCAAATAAAACAAGTAGAAGAAGTACTTATACAAGAATACCACACTATAAAAACATAATGTGGTATTCTTTATATATCTAATACAGTAATTTATACTGCTTTTTCTTTTTGTAATTTAGCTTTTATAAATTCGTAAACAATAGGTAAAACAGATACTACGATAATCAATAAAACTATCTTAGAGAAATTATCCTTAACAAAAGGAATATTACCTAAGAAGTACCCTGCTAGCGTAAGTCCTAATACCCATACTATTCCCCCTACTACATTATATGTCATAAAGATACTATAGCGCATCTTACCTATTCCCGCTACAAAAGGCGCTAATGTTCTAACAATCGGAACAAAGCGAGCAATAACAATAGTGCGCTCCCCATATTTTTCATAGAATGAATGCGTTTTGTCTAAATGCTCTTCTTTTACCAATTGTTTTCCAAACAACCTAATCTCAGTCAAACGCATTCCTACTTTGCGCCCGAGATAGTAATTAAGAGAATCACCTGTTATGGCTGCTATTAGAAGTATAACTATAGCTAAGACTATATTTAGCTCATCTGACTGAGCTACTAGCATACCAGTAGCAAATAAAAGTGAATCACCAGGTAAGAAAGGCATAACAACTAGTCCTGTTTCTACAAAAATGATAAGAAATAAAATAACGTATAACCACGTTCCGTATTGCTCTATAAAAAGATGCAAATACTTGTCAATGTGAAAGAGATAATCCAATAGTTCCATAGTATCAAAGATAGATATCAAAACAAATTACTACACCGTTTTCACAAAAAAATAACAATCTTCTTTTTCAATCTCCAAATACTAGTCATGTCAATTACAGTAATCACAGAAAAACTTACGAATAATCAACAGAACTAGCTGTGCTATCAAAGAATTCACATCTCGAAAACTTGTGTCCCAAAAAGGAACAATATCAATAAACATCACACCTAAGGCAATTATTTAAAAAAAATCAAAAAAATATTAGACAGTAAACTTTTCATTATAAATGACTTAAAAAAAACACTAGCATATTTTGACAAATAACTTTAAAAAACTATTTGGAGAACCCATAAATACTACTATATTTGCACTCGCAATACGGAAGTAACGCAAACTAAAATAATGGCGAGGTAGCTCAGTTGGTTAGAGCGCAGGATTCATAACCCTGAGGTCACGGGTTCAACTCCCGTCTTCGCTACAA
>JBOFGJ010000518.1:0-5423 GCA_051649065.1 Flavobacterium sp.
AGAAGCTGCTATGGAGATATGCCCCTTCAAAACTGAAGCTGGGACTATGAGAGCATTGAGACAGACTTCTGAATACGTTTCTTCTTACACGAATAATAACATCATCCCAAATCACTATTTTGATAGTATAGATTACGAATTAAAGTTCTTAGGTATCGAGAACAGTTTCTTAGAAGTAGGTAGTTTTAAGAAGATAGCTACCCTCACAGAGACTACGATTACACTTATCGCATTTCTTAAGAAGTTCGAAGAGTACTATCCTAACTTATACTTTGAAGCGGAACAAACTCCACTAGAGAAGTCGATTCTTAAAGAGATCGATAATGTACTGGATAAATACGGAGAGATTAAGGATAATGCTTCCATAGACCTAATGAATATTCGCAAGAATATTAACCTAGTGAGAGGGAAGATTAATCAGAGTTTCGGAAGTGCATTGAGCCAATATAACAGTTCTGGATATCTTGATGATATTAGAGAGACTGTGGTAGAGAACAGACGTGTACTAGCCGTTATCGCTATGCATAGACGCAAGGTTAAGGGAAGTGTATTAGGTACTTCTAAGACAGGAAGTATCGTCTACATCGAACCTGAAGCGACACTTAGATATTCGAGAGAATTAAACAATCTAGAGTATGAAGAGCGCGAAGAGATCGTGCGTATCTTAAAACATCTGACTGACGTGATCCGTCCATTTAGAGACTTGCTATCAGAATATCAAAGTTTCCTTACTTATATAGACGTTACAGCTGGTAAAGCGAAATATGCTAATAAGATTAACGGGCTACTTCCTGAGATTAGCAAGGAACGTGAGATGTACTTTAGAGAGGCCTTCCACCCTATCCTATTGTTGAATAACCGCGCTAAGAATAAGCCCGTTTATCCACAGACGATAAGTCTAGAACAGGACAGCCGTATCATCGTTATCTCTGGTCCTAACGCTGGTGGTAAGAGTATTACCCTAAAAACCATCGGGTTATTACAACTGATGTTACAATCAGGACTGCTAATTCCGGTACACGAGCGAAGCAAGACTTTCTTATTTGATAGGATATTGACAGATATCGGTGATAATCAATCTATCGAGAACCACTTGAGTACATATAGTTACAGACTTAAGAATATGAATTACTTCTTAAAGAAATGTAATGCGAATACACTGTTCTTAATCGATGAGTTCGGTACGGGATCTGATCCTGAACTAGGAGGTGCATTAGCAGAGGTATTCCTAGAAGAACTGTATGACAGAGAGGCTTATGGCATCATCACCACGCACTATACTAACCTGAAGATACTAGCGAATGAGTTGCCTAATGCGACAAATGCTAATATGCTTTTTGACGAGAAGTCTTTAGAGCCAATGTACAAGCTAAATGTAGGTCAGGCAGGTAGTTCATTTACTTTTGAGGTAGCACAGAAGAATGGTATTCCATTTAGCTTAATCAATAGAGCTAAGAAGAAGGTAGAGGGTGATAAAGTACGCTTTGACAAGACTATCGCTAATCTACAGAAAGAAAGACACAAGCTAGAACGCACGTCTCAAAATCTAAAAGAAGAAGAGACGAAAGCTAGAGATGAAGGTAAGAAGATGGAGAGCATCAACGCTAAGATCCAAGAAAAACTAGAGCGTTACCAAGAGTTATTTGACTCTAATCAACGCCTAGTAGCTTTAGGTCAACGTTTAGATGATCTATCTGAGAAATACTTTAACAACAAAAGCAAAAAAACACTCTTTGGAGAATTGCTTAAAGTAGTGGAAATCGAAAACTCTAAACGCAAACCTATTACGGTTAAAGAAAAGAAAGAGAAAGAGATAGTCCAAAAAGAATTGATCAAAGAAGTAGAACAAAAGGTAGAGGTTATCCGCAAAGAGAAAAAAGAAGAAAAAGCAAAGAAACAACTACAAGATACTCAGAACAAGACTAACTTCCCGCTAAAAGTAGGTGATAGAGTTAGAATGATAGATGGTCGCTCTGTGGGAACAATAGATATGATCGAAAAAAACAAAGCCACTGTTAACTATGGTATCTTTACTTCTAAAGTAAGTATAGATCAATTAGAAATGGTGCAACGCAAAAAATAATGTTAGATATACCACGTGATAAAAAGATAGTCTTATTTGACGGAGTTTGCAACTTATGTGATACTGCCGTGAATAAGATCATTACTGCTGATAAAAACGATCAGTTTAGATTTGTTTCTCTTGACTCTGATAAGGGCAAGGAGATTCTAAACTATATCGGAATAGATAGAGCGAAGATAGACAGTATCGTATTATACGAACCTGGAATAGCTTATTACATCAAGTCAAAGGCGGCTTTTCAAATCGCATCTACACTTGGAGGAATGTATTCATTAATAGGTGTTTTTTCTTTTTTACCAAAAGGCTTGGCTGATCCATTATATGATTACATCGCTAAAAACAGATACAAATGGTACGGAAAAAAGGAGAGCTGTATGATTCCTAGTGAAGATATTAAACAGAAATTTCTTTGATTTGGTCACTTAACGCTAATTTGTGATTTTTTAATCACAAATAATTTCTATTAAACTTAGGCAATGCTTATATTTGCGTACTTATAAAAAAATATTCTCGAATGCATATTTCATACAATTGGTTAAAACAATTCATTAAATTAGACATAACATCAGAAGAAACTTCAGAAATCTTAACAGACTTAGGTCTTGAGGTAGAAGGAATAACTCAATACGAGAGTCTTAAAGGTGGTCTAAGAGGAGTTGTTGTTGGACACATATTATCTTGTACAAAACATCCAAATGCAGACAAATTAAACGTAACAAAAGTTGATTTAGGAACAGGTGAGCCAGTACAGATCGTATGTGGTGCGCCTAACGTTGCTGCGGGGCAAAAAGTACCGGTTGCTACTATTGGTACAGAATTGTTCGACGCAGAAGGAAATGCATTCCAAATCAAAAAGGGCAAGATTCGCGGAGAAGAAAGCTTTGGTATGATTTGTTCTGAAGTAGAACTTGGTATAGGTACAGATGGTAGTGGTATTTTAGTCTTAGAAGACAAGTGGGAACCAGGTACCCCTGCCGCTACTCTATTTAATATCACAACAGACGAGGTTTTTGAAATCGGTCTTACTCCTAACCGCTCAGATGCAATGAGCCACTGGGGTGTAGCTCGTGATCTTAGAGCTAGTCTATTACAAAACTCAAAAGAAGAAACTCAACACAAAGAATTAATCACTCCTTCTGTCAGCAAATTTAAAGTTGAAAGAAGAACACTTAAGATTGATGTTGTCGTTGATGACTATAAAAAAGCGCCTCGCTACTGTGGTCTGACTATCTCTGGAGTAGAAGTTAAAGCTTCTCCTGACTGGTTACAAGATAGATTAAAAGCAATCGGTATTGCTCCTAAGAACAATATCGTAGACGTTACTAACTACGTGTTACACGATTTAGGGCAACCTCTACACGCTTTTGATGCTTCGAAGATTAAAGGTGGTAAAGTATACGTTAAGACTGTGGATGCAGGTACTAAATTCGTTACTCTTGATGGAGTAGAGCGTATTCTTAATGAAGATGATTTAATGATCTGTGACGAGAATGGACCAATGTGTATCGCTGGAGTATTCGGTGGAAGTAAATCTGCTGTATCTGAGAACACAACTACTATATTCTTAGAAAGTGCTTACTTTAACCCTGTAACAGTTAGAAAAGCTGCTAAAAGACATGGATTAAATACAGACTCATCTTTCCGTTTTGAGAGAGGTGTAGACCCTGCTATCACTGAATATGCACTTAAACACGCTGCCCTACTTATCCAGAAAGTAGCTGGTGGAGAGATTACTTCTGATATTATCGACTTATACCCTAAGAAAGTAGAAGAACATTCTGTATTCTTAAATTTCGATAATATTACTAGATTATTAGGAGAAGAAATCTCAAAAGAGACAATCAAGAAAATCTTAGTTTCATTAGATATTAAAGTACACAGTATGTCTGATATCGGTATCGGTATTACAGTACCTGCGTACCGCGCTGATGTAACTAGAGAAATAGATGTTATCGAAGAGATTCTAAGAGTATACGGATTTAACAACATTACTTTCTCTTCTAAACTAAATGCTACTATCGCTAATAGCTCTAGAACAGAAGATCACAAAGTACAAAATATCATTGCTAATCAATTAGTAGCACAAGGATTTAATGAGATTATGAATAACTCATTAACTACACCTGCTTACAGTGAATTAAGTGAGAACATAAAAGCAAATTACCAAGTAGATATTTTAAACCCATTAAGTTTTGATCTATCTGTAATGAGACAGTCATTATTATTTGGAGGTTTAGAGTCTATTGCTTACAATATCAATAGAAAGCGTGGTGATTTAAAATTCTTTGAATTCGGTAAAACTTACCACAAAATGCTTAATAACTACGAAGAGTATAAACGCTTCGCTGTATTAGCCACTGGTAACATCACTAAAGCAAGTTGGAATTCTGTACAGAAACCTATTAGCTTCTTTGACTTTAAAGGGTATATCAACGGAATTATCACTCGCCTAGGTTTTGCTAAAATCACTAGCCAACCGATAGAGTCTGATTTATTCTCTGAAGGTATCGCTTACTATGTAGGAAAAGAGTTAATCGTAGAGTTCGGTATCCTTAAGAAATCAGTAACTAAGCACTTCGATATCAAACAAGAAGTATGTTATGCTGAGTTTAACTGGGATAACGTTCTTAAAACAGTTTCTGCTAAGATTAAAATAGCTGAGATTAACAAGTTCCCTTCTGTGAAACGTGATTATGCTTTATTAATCAACGAATCAACTACATTCGAAGAGATCTATAACTTAGTAAAACAAGTAGACAAAGCAATCATTAAAGACGTTACTCTATTTGACGTTTACCAAGGTGATAAAATCGAAGACGGTAAGAAATCTTATGCTATCTCTATCTTAATGGAAGATAATACGAAGACACTTACTGATAGTCAAGTTGACAAAATTATGAGCAAAATACAGTACCAATTAGAGAATGTACTAAGTGTTCAATTAAGATAATACTAATCGTTTATAGTATATATTTAAAAACGCCCTGCTAAGTTTTAGCAGGGCGTTTTTTTTATGTCTTAGATTTTGTATGGATATTCACAACATATATAACACAATCTACACGAGGTATAGACGCGATATTTTGCGTGACATTATTACTTCAATCCATTTTCAATATAATGAGATCCTTCCTAACGTCAGGATGACAAAGTTTGTGTTCATATTATTGTGCGACACGCAAAGTATTGCGTCTCTACTGGTAAAACCGAAAACCGAAACTATAAACCAAAAAAAGCCTGTGAACACTAAGTCCACAGGCTTTATATAAATAAGCGATTATTATATCTTACATATTGCGTCTATACTGTCCTCCTACTTCAAATAAGGCTGAAGTAATCT
>JBOFGJ010000519.1:0-8580 GCA_051649065.1 Flavobacterium sp.
TATCATTTTTAAGGCGATAAAGACATCTTACTAATAAAAACAAAAAAACATAATACTAGAGTCCCTCTATATTGCACTATTACCACTATACTCCTCTTTTGACTGTATTTTATTTAATCGTTTTCTTTCTAAACAAGCATTATACCTATAATATTTTCATTTTTAAATTTTTATATACATCATAAATCTGTATATTCCCATAACCAAAAACTAATTTAAGAATGAAAGATTTGTATAAACAAATCGGTGAATTACTCATCGACAAGGATTACGATGCCTTACATGATCTAAAAATCGAGAAGCCTGAGTATTTTAACTGGGTACAAGAAGTGTATGAAGATATACACGTAAAAGAGACACCTGAGAAGACCGCATTATTATGGACAGATGGAGAGGTGACTCATCATTATACATTCCAAACACTACACGACAGGTATAACCAATTAATCAACTTTCTACGTTCTAAGGGAATTGAGAAGGATGATGTAATCCTTACACAGATGATGCTTCAACGTATTAACTGGGTTACGCACTTAGCTGCTATTAAGGCGGGATATAGACTATCTCCTGCAGCTAGTATATTAGGAGTAAAAGACTTGGTATACCGATTCCAAAAGATTACACCAAAGGTTATACTAGCAGATAGCGATAATGTTGAGAAGATAGATCAGGCTGAGAAAGAGTCTGGTATTACTATCCCTGTTAAGATTATCGTAGACGGGCAGAGAGATGGATGGTATCCACTAACAGTATTAGATGAACAAAGCAAGGAAGCTAAAGGTGAAATGACTAAACCTGATGACACTTTATTTTTATTCTTTACTTCAGGTACTACTGGTATGCCTAAGATCGTATGTCACACACAATTAAGTCAACCTATCGGTCATCTAACAACTACCGCTTGGATAGGATTAACACGTAACGATATTCACTATAATATATCACAGCCTGGATGGGCTAAGTTCGCTTGGAGTAGTTTATTCGCTCCATGGAATGTAGGTGCTACTATATTTGCTTTTGCTACTAAAGAGCGATTTAATGCAGCCAAAACATTAGAGATGATAGAGAAACATCAAGTAACTTCTCTATGTGCACCTCCGACCGTTTTGCGTTTCTTTGTTCAGGAAGATTTAAAGAAATATAACTTTAGTTTAAAGAAATGTGTAGCTGCAGGAGAACCATTAAACCCTGAGATTATAGAAGAATGGAAAGAGGGAACTGGACTAATCATTAGAGATGGTTTTGGGCAAACAGAGAGTACTTGTATGATTGCTAACTATCCTAATGCTAAACTAAAGTATGGTTCTATGGGTAAACCTACATTCTTATACGATATCGTTATCGCTGATGAAGATGGAAAAGAAGTAGCTATCAATGAAGAAGGTAATATCTGCGTTAAGACAGGTACTGATCAGTTAAATGGTATTTTTAAAGAGTATCTTTATGACAAAGTAAAACAAGCTGAAGTATTCAAACATGGATTATACTACACTGGAGATAAAGCTTATAAAGATGAAGATGGTTACATCTGGTTTATCGGTAGAGATGACGATGTTATCAAAGCATCTGATTATCGCATCGGACCATTCGAAGTAGAAAGTGTATTATTAGAACATCATGATGTGGTAGAGTCTGCAGTAGTTGCTAGTCCACATGCTGTAAAAGGGTATGAAGTAAAGGCTTTCATTATTTTAAATGACCATACGAAAGCATCAGAGGAGTTGGCTATTGAATTGTTCAAATATTCACGAGAACATCTAGCTCCTTATAAAATGCCTAGAAAAATAGAGTTTGTAACTGAGTTACCTAAAACGATTAGTGGTAAGATTAAGCGTGTAGAACTTAGAGCGCTACAAGCTGAGCGCATCGCTAAAAAACAAGAAGTCGCATTAGAATATGATTATACAAAATAGAGTATTCTCAATAGCTAGAAATGAAAAGGGCTGTCAATATTGACAGCCCTTTTCTATTATAAAAAATACTATTCTAATGAAAAACTAATAGATACATTAGAGACAACTTCTAATTCACCTAAAGCTAAAGTTTGGTCATTCATATCCCCTGCAGATGCTTTCATCATATACATCGGTCTAACGATGATAGGTGAGTTAGCACTACTATCAGATACTAGAATAGCCTTACCTACTTTTTGTCCTAATGCGTTAGCGTAATCAGTTGCTTTTTGTTTTGCTTCTTTTACAGCTAAAGTACGAGCTTCTGCTTCATACATTGCAGTCTTAGACGATTGGAAGTCTACTCCTTCGATTTTATTAATACCTGACTCTGTAAGACCTATCATTAACTTCTCATACTTAGCAACATCAGTAAGTGTGATAGTTAAAGTCTGAGAAGCTGTAAAGTAATCTTTCTTCTCTTCATAATCTCTAGATTTATAAAGGCTTACTCTTTGAGTTTGTAAGTCTTTATCTTCTATTTTCATTGATTTGATATATTTGATAACTGTAGCAATAGCTGCATCATTTGTCTTTTTTGCAACAGCTGCAGTTTCATCTCTATTATCTACTCCTACTCTGATAATTACTTTATCTGGTGTTACACTTACTTTACCTATCCCATTTACTTGAATCTGTGGAGTGATTACACCGTGATTATCTTGTGCTACGATTGCTGTTGTTGTCATTAATATAGACGCGAACATGATTGACATTTTTTTCATAATTGACTTTCTTTTTTGCTTTTCTTAGTTACAAATGTATCCAAAAAAGGTTCTGTTCAAAGTTCCCTTATCATAAATAATTGCCAAAAAAAGTCTATTGAAGCCTATTACTTCTATACATCCCGACTAGGATTGCCATTGGGATAAGCAGTATACCTATTAACTTATATTCGGTTTGTAATAGTATAGGATACTTTATCAGTATCAATACTAATCCTGCTATAGCACCTCCGATATGAGCAGTATGGCCTATACCATCATTATTCTTCTTCATCCCGTAAAGTGAATACAATAAATACCCTACTGCAAATACGTATGCAGGCATAGGTACAACAAAGAATATTCCTAACATCATATCTGGGTTTAGCATAATAGCAGCATATAACACCCCCATAATAGCCCCTGATGCTCCAACAGCTCTATAATAAGGTTTTGCTTTATAAAACTGATAGGTCAATACATTTCCTACTAAAAGACTCACTAAATAAATAACTAGGAAATAAAAAACTCCTGAAGTATATATAATGATGTCTGCAAAGAAATATAATGTCAACATATTAAATGCAAAGTGCATCCAATCAACATGTAAAAAACCTGCTGTAAAAAAACGGTAACGCTCCCCTCTATTAATTTGATTGATATCAAAGCAATACTTATTAAAAAAACTAAAATCATTCAACCCTTGATAGGTTACTAAACCATTTAATGCCAATAGCACTAAAGTAACTGTAGAGATATCTCCCATAAAAAACATTTTGATAAAAATAAGAATTGTTCTGCACTCATCTATTAAATTTGTGTTAGATTATTGTATTACCCTATCTTTGCACAAAACAGAACAAATGAATTTCATTATATATATAATCGCTTATCCTATAATCTGGTTAATCTCAAAGATGCCATTTCCATTGTTTTATTTTATGTCTGATGTATTTTACTTTTTGCTGTATACAATAGTAGGATATCGAAAAAAAGCAGTACGTGAGAATATTCGCATGACTATGCCTGAGCTATCAGATCAAGAAGTTAAACGAATTGAAAAAGAGTCTTTTAAACACCTATGTGATATCTTCTTAGAAATGGCAAAGACACTGACAATTTCAGAAGAAGATTTAAAAAAGAGATTTACATTTACCAATCTAGACACCGTATTAGAAGTAGAAAAACAAGGTAAAAGTATATTAATGTTCTGTGCACATTATGCCAATTGGGAATGGATGATTATCCTAGATAAATACATTAAGTTTCAGGGATATGCTGTTTATAAAAAGATAAATAATCCTTACTTCGATGGATTATTTAAAAAGATGCGCTCTAGATTTGATACTATATTAGTAGAAATGAAAGAAACTATTCGTGTAATTAGACAAAATGAAGTAAATAAGAATCATGGTATTTACGCTTTTATAAGTGATCAATCACCTATGATAAGTCAAGCCAACTGTTGGCAAGACTTTATGGGACTAGAAGTTCCTGTGTATCCAGGTGGTGAAGCACTATGTAAGAAATTCGATATGGTACCTATGTATCTTAAGGTAGAATATGTAAAAAGAGGGCACTATCAAACCACTTTTGTTCCCTTGCTAAAAGAAGGAGAATCATCTAAAGATATTCCTAACTATGAAATCACACAACGATTCTTAGCAGAAGTAGAAAAACAAATTAGAAAAGCCCCTGAATATTACTTCTGGACACATAAACGATGGAAGCACAGAGGGAATAAACCTGAAAACATAAAATAACAATTCATACAATCCTCTTCTTATCAAGAGGATTTTTTTTATCTCTGTATTTTTTTATTAAATACTTATCATAAATATCTATAAATTAGCTTTAATTATATCTAAACTATATTTATGAAATACATCAAGAAGTCACTTAAAGTAATACTAATGATAGTGATTGCTTTTATTGCACTTATTCTTGTTTACTTTCTAGCTGCTAGGGGTTTATCAAGTATCACAGTAAATAGAGAACAAAGTGAACCAAGCGAAATCACTATGTACATCCATACTAATGGTATGCACACAGATTATGTATTTCCTATTAAATCAGAGCTTATAGACTGGAGTGATGAACTAAAGTTCGAGCATACTAAAAGTCAACGCACAGACTTTAATTATGTAGCACTAGGTTGGGGTGATAAAGGATTCTTTTTAGATGTGGAAGATTGGGCACATGTTAAATTAGATATAGCAGTGAATGCTGCTTTTGGACTAGGAACTACAGCTATGCATACTACCTTTTTATCCACTATTACTGAAGGGGAAGACACACGTAAGATAACTATTTCTAAGAAACAGTATCAAGCCTTAATAGACTATGCACGTGCTTCTTTTAAAAGAGATACTAATGGGCAAGTCATCAATATCGCAACAGATAAAGTCTATGGTATGAATGATTCATTCTATGAAGGAGAAGGCAATTATAGCTTTCTACACACATGTAACAGTTGGGCTAACTCAGGGCTAAAGCTAGCTAAGATGAGAGCTTGTCTATGGACACCTTTCCAAGAAGGAATCTTTAGAAAATACGAATAAGCTTTACAAAAAAAGATACAATGAGGTTTTCCGTAAACAGATAACTTATAGACTACTTACATTTGCATTGCGTTATGTAAGTAATTCTTGTAATCTTTACCAGTACAGAATTCAATTAGTACTTATAAATAAAGGGAACCGATTGGTTCCCTTTATTGTTTATAAATCTCTTTATTTGATTAAATTCCTGCGATTACTTTTAGTTCTTCGATCATGCGCAAAGCTAGACTATCTGCATCCTCTTGTGTACCTGCTTCTGTATAAATACGAATAATAGGTTCTGTATTTGATTTTCTCAAGTGCACCCATGAAGATGGGAAGTCAATCTTCACACCATCCACAATAGATATCTCTTGGTTCTTATAGTTTTCAGCTATTTGTTCTAAGATCATATCCACATTTAACTTAGGAGTAAGTTCTATCTTATTTTTACTCATGTAATACTGAGGATAAGAAGCTCTTAACTCTGCTACAGTCATATCTAAGTTAGCTAAATGTGTTAAGAATAAAGCTACACCTACGATAGAGTCACGCCCATAATGTGTCTCCGGATAGATAATACCACCATTACCTTCTCCACCGATGATAGCATTAGTCGCTTTCATAAGTTCTACTACATTCACCTCTCCTACTGCAGAAGCATTATATGTACCACCATGTTTATTAGTAATATCTCTTAAAGCACGAGAAGACGATAAGTTAGATACTGTATTACCTGGTGTCTTACTTAACACATAGTCAGCTACTGCTACTAATGTATATTCTTCTCCGAACATCTCTCCATCATTAGAAACGAAAGCAAGACGATCTACATCTGGATCTACTACTACACCGAAGTCTGCATTCTCTTTCTTCACTAAAGCACAGATATCTCCTAAATGTTCTTTTAGAGGCTCAGGATTATGAGGGAAGTGACCGTTTGGCTCACAGTATAACTCAACTACTTCTACTCCTAGTTTTCTCAATAAAGCAGGAATAATAATTCCACCTGATGAATTAACAGCATCTACTACTACTTTAAACTTGCGTTTTTTAATAGCTTCTACATCTACTAGCTTTAACTTTAATATCTCTTCTATATGGATATCCATATAGTCATTCTTAAGCACTACTGTACCTAGATTATCTACATCCGCGAAATCAAATGCGTCTTTATCTGCTAATTCTAATATGATTTGTCCCTCAGCTCCACTTAAGAACTCTCCTTTACTATTTAAAAGTTTTAGAGCATTCCATTGTTTTGGGTTATGAGAAGCTGTTAGAATAATACCTCCATCTGCTTTTTCTAAAGGAACAGCTATCTCTACTGTAGGAGTAGTAGATAATCCTAAGTCTATTACGTCGATACCTAATCCTATTAACGTATTCACCACTAAATTATGAATCATCGGCCCTGAAATACGTGCATCCCTACCGATAACTACTTTTAGGTTTTCTTTTTGAGAGTTGTTTTTAAGGAAGGTTCCATAAGCAGACGCAAACTTTACTGCATCTATCGGTGTAAGGTTATCCCCTACTTTACCGCCTATAGTTCCACGTATACCTGATATAGATTTAATCAATGTCATAATTACATACTTTTTTATTACTACAAAGATATATAATTATACAAGGGACTATCTGAACATTTTTGTAAAATAGCGTATTTTTATAGGCAAAACTAGATTATGAACTTCTTAGCACATATATTCCTTTCTGAAAATGACACTTTACTTAAAATAGGGAACTTCGTTGCAGATAATATTAGAGGAAAAGATTATTTAAACTATCCTCTTAGAGTCCAACAAGGCGTTATCCTCCACAGGGAAATAGATACTTATACTGATGCACACCCTATATGGAGAGCTAGTAAAAAACTTATAGTCCCTCAATACAATCATTATGCAGCCGTATTAATAGATATGTACTATGATCATTATCTAGCTAAGAATTGGGATGATTACTGTGATATTCCATTAGAAGAATATACACAGACCTTCTATACATCTCTAGAAGACAATTTTGACATTTTACCTCAACGGGTACAATTGTTTCTACACATTATGCTAAAAGAAGATTGGCTTATGAAATATAGGTCTATCGAAGGATTAAAATATATCTTAACTCAAATGGATAGAAGATCAAAAGGAATTTCTAAAATGTCATTAGGAACAACTGAGCTTATAGAGCATTATGCAGTATTCGAAACACATTTTAAGGAATTTTTCAAGGAATTACAAGATCACTTGATACTTTTCAAACAAACGGATCGTTACTTATTAAAGTTATAAGTTATCTTTTGTTTTTATAAAAACAAAATTAGCTTACTGTTGTTTAAGGCTCACCTTTTACACTATTTTTGCATTATGAAAATAAAAAGTCCAAAGAAAATAAAGTATTACGCAAACCAAGTATTCAAATACTCAGAAGGAATTCTATTCTTTCTGAAGTCCATCTTGAGCAATCGGCAATTCTTATACTTATCTTGTGTTTTAGTAGGTGCATCTTCTGCTGTTGCGGTTACTATACTTAAGTATTTTGCTCATAACGTATTTAAGCTTGCTACTTATATTGATAATATCTCTCACTTGCCTTATATGAATAGTATCTTACCTATCATAGGTATCTTACTAACTGTATTTATTATTCGCAAATTCTTAAATGGTTCTATAGAGAAAGGCACGTATCAGATTATGATAGCAGTAGCCAAAAAATCTGGTATAATGCCCCGTAAGCAGATGTACTCACAGATTATCACGAGTTCACTTACTGTAGGTATGGGAGGGTCACTTGGACTTGAATCTCCTATTGCTATTACAGGGGCTGCTTTTGGGTCTAACTATGCTCAGAACTATAAGCTAAACTATAAAGACCGCATACTGTTATTAGGATGTGGTGTTGCAGCAGGGGTTTCGGCAGCCTTTAACGCTCCTATAGCAGGTGTGTTATTTGCTATTGAGATTATCTTAGTTGATGTATCTGTTTCTGCCTTTATTCCTATTATGATTTCTGCAGCTACAGGTACTATTGTCACTAACCTTATTATAAAGGAAGACATCTTACTATCGTTTAAGAATCAATTAGTTTTTGACACGGGCAACACGGTATACTATATCTTATTAGGAATATTATCTGGGTTCTTTTGTGTCTATCACGCTAGAATGTTTAGAAAAACAGAACACTATATTTCTAATCTCCGCTTTGGAGCATATAAGAAGGCATTGATAGGAGCATCGATGTTAGCAGTTCTGATATTCTTGTTCCCTACACTATTTGGGGAAGGATATGAGAGTATTAAAGTACTAACTAGTGATAAACCTCAAGCAATCTTACATAACACATTACTCGCTGACTTTTCTAGTAATCAGTGGGTGTTACTTTTAT
>JBOFGJ010000520.1:0-11091 GCA_051649065.1 Flavobacterium sp.
ACGTTTGCGTATTATACTATTTTCAAACTTAAACAACAGATCACTTTCTTTCCCTTTTACTACCATCTCAGTAGGGTAATTAAACTCATCTAATTGATAAGTAAAACTATACTTCTCACCTGTTTTCTCATTAATAGCTACAGTCATCGCATTTTTAGTTCCTTGTACGAAACGAATCAAATCACCTCCAGGTATATAATCAAAAGTTAAATTAAATTCACTATGAACAAAAGGATTATTGCCATTTCCATATTCATAAGAGAACAACTTTCCACTCTCATCTGACACAGAAGTAAGATTACCTCTATTATCATAACCATATATATATGATTTATCGTCTTTAATTGCTTTAACTATATTTCCACCTGAATATTCAAAAGTAGTAAAACCAATCTTAGACTCTAACTTTTCTAACACATCATTCTTATAAACAGCAGTCAACTTATCTATGACAGTTTCCTCATTTTGTTTAATTTCAATAGTATTTAATCCGTGCTTTTCGAGATAATTGAAAGAATAAAGCAAAGGTGCTTGATTCGGCATTGGTTTACTTAAATCAACGTTTTCATATCTCTTTATGAATCTAGCTTTTAAAAAACTATTATATTCAATGCTATACTTAACATCTACTACATTATTTTTAGAAGAACTAGAAGACACAGTCATACTAGACACTTTTACATAATCACCTTTATTAGGATCTGGCCAATATGGATCATTATCACTAGAGCTACAAGAAATCAAACCTAACCCTAAAAATGTGAAAATCGAAAATATTCTAAACTGTTTCATATCATTATTATTTTAGATTGTAAAATAAAAAAAATTATTATCAATAAAAAAGAGGTTGTTTTAAAAACAACCTCTTAACTATTTTTAATTTATTGGATTCTGAGGAGAAAGTAACTGGTTAGCGTCACGCTCTGCCTTAGGGAATTGGAATGTAAATTGCGCACTAGGATAATCAATTTTTAATTGTCCGTTTTTAATGTGGTTATTACCTTCATATGTTCTATCTAAAGAAACTTTCCAACGTTTCATGTCAAATAGACCAAACCCTTCACCCCATAACTCAATTCTCTTTTGAATTTGGAACTCTTTAAACAATCCGTGTTTAGCAACTCTTGCGTTAATATTATAAGAAGCGTCTCTCGAAGCCATATAATCACCTAAAAGTTGTTTTGCTTCACCTTCATTTCCTGTTTTAATAGCAGCTTCAATATAGTTAAATAACATTTCTGTCTTTCTCATATATAAGTAAGCTCCTAAAAAGGCTGTTTTATCAATAAACTTCGTGTTTATATACTGATTTAAAACTTTCTTAACTGGAACCTTATTCTCATCTACTCCCCAGAATGAAGAAGTATATGATTTCTTACCATCTGCAAACCATTCTGACTTACGTTTATCTGTTGCATTCATCTCATCATATAAACGCTTATCAATAGATTTAGTAGTATTATCTACTCTACCATAACCTACGTTAAATGAATCCATGTGCGAGAAATACGACGCATAGAAAGTTGTATTACTTCCATTAATAGATGTACCCCACATCCAATCACTATTATTGATTGAACTAAAAGTTCCACTATTCACAGTAGCGAAATCATTTGCTTTTAAAGATCCTGATAAAGCTTTACTAGAATACTCTTTTGCTTTATCAAACTCCTCTGTATAAAGATAGAATCTAGATAGCATTCCTGCTACAACACTACCATCAATATAATTAATATTAGGACGTACATAATCAGAATTCCCAAGAATAGCGTACGATTCTTCTAAATCTTGCTGAACAAACTTGCGAACTTCTTTTGCAGGTACTCGATTATATTGGTAAGCAAATTCACCATTTTCCCTAACAGTCTCTAAGCTTATTCCATCTTCATTATATTCATAAAGACGAATCAAATTAAGATTAGCAAATCCTCTTAAAGCTAGCGCTCTTGCATAAATCTGACTTGATTTATACGAAGCACCATTTGTTCTAATAACTGATTGGATTATTTGGTTAGCACTATGTGCTAATTTGCTATAGTAATTATAAATTGTAGCTGTATTATAACTTTCTAAACGATCAGAATAGTCATATTGATAAGAAAACCAACTCATGTTACCATAAGCTACGTCATTACTCATCGCATCCATTACAATATCCACAGCTTTTTGTCCGAAATCTTCGTGACGACCTACTTCAGCCACACCTGATTTAAACATTAAACTTAATCCACCACTTTCTAAACCTTCATTCAGAACCATTGCTGACTCAGGAAAAGCAACTAGTGTCGCTAATTTCTGATCTGAAAAGTTTGAATTTAAGTCATTTTCTGTAAAATCTTTTGAACAAGAAGCTAAAGCTAATGCTCCTAAAACAAAAGAAGAATAAATAATTTTTTTCATTTTAGTCTATTAATTAGAATGAGATATTAGCACCAAATGCAAATGTTGTATATAATGGGTAACCTGTTCCAGATAATCCTGTTAAATTTAATCTAGGATCATAACCTTTACGTTTTGACCATAAAGCAGCGTTATCTACCATAGCATATAAACGTAATTTTGACAACCCTATTGATTTAGTAACATCATTATTAAACGTGTAACCTAAAGTAATGTTTTGCAAGCTTAAGTAATCTGATTTAATCAAAGCTAAAGTAGAACCGTTATATGCATTTCTTGAATCAGAAACATCTACTCTAGGAAGGCTACCTTGTTTTGTAACAGGATCCCATGTTTTACCAAAATCATTGTGTAAATTTTGCCCTGGTTTCAATGCAAAGAAATTTGTGTACTTCGTATCATACCCATATCCACCTAATTGGTAAGCCATATTAGCTGTAAAATCAAATCCTTTATACTCTACGTTTAATCCAAATCCACCATATACTTTAGGTAAAGGAGACTTGTCTATCCTTTGATAAGTAGCATCATTCCAGTTTTCAACGATTGTTTGATTTCCGTTTTCATCAATCTTAATGAACTGCGCATTACCATTTTCTTGATTTACACCTACAAATTCTTTTAAATAATACTGATAAACAGAACCACCTTCTTCACGAATAAACTGTCCGTCTATAATTCTTTTTTGTTCTTGAGGAAGTTTAGTGATTTTATTTTTGTAATGAGTAGCGTTTACATTCAAACTAACTCTTAAATCATTTGTACGTACAATTTCACCTGTTAAGTTTAACTCAACCCCAGTATTCTTCATATTACCTGCATTATAAGGCATTTTTTTGAAACCAGTAATATAAGGTGTTGGTACAAAGAACAACATATTATCTACTTTTCTAATAAAGAATTCTGTATCAAGAGCAATTCTACCGTTTAAGAAAGATCCTTCAAAACCTACATTGAAGTTTTTATTAACCTCCCAAGTAATATCTTCATTTCCTTTACTTTCACCAACAATACTCACTGGAGCATCTGGGTCAAAAGATGGAACGATAGAATACTGGTTTTGATAAGGATTCATAACCAATAAATTATCATTACCTTGTTCACCATAACTTGATTTGATCTTTAATTGATCAATCCATTTGATGTCTTTCATAAAGTTCTCAGATGAGATTACCCAAGCACCACCAACTCCGAAGAAAGTTCCCCATTTATTGTCTGGGTGGAAGTATGAAGAAGCATCACGTCTAACACTTGCGTTTACGAAATACTTATTGTTATAACCGTAGTTAAGTTTAGCAAAGAAACCTTCTAATGAATAAGTTTCATTTCCTCCTGTAGCCGAATTAATTACAGCAGCATGATCAATGTATGGACTGTCTGGGAATAACATATTCGTACGCTGAATCCCCATACGATCAATTTTTCTATTCATTGTCTCATGTCCTAATAAAAGGTCCACAGAATGTTGTCCAAACCATTTGTTATAGTTTAATAACTGTTGGTTTGTTACAGCGAACATTTTATAATCCTCTTGATTTGCACGACCATTTACCCCTGTACCTGAACCATAAACTGGATTCATCGTATAACGTAATACTTCGCTATTCAAATCTGCAGAAACAACATATTTAAAAGTTAATCCATCAGCTAATTTCATATCTAAATATGCTGACGTAAATAACTGATCTGTTGACGTTTTTCTGTAATCATATGTACCTGATGCATATGGATTTGAGTTTTGACCAAAAGGTCTTACACTCGGCGCTACTTTTCCTGACCCATCATCATACATAGCAACTCCATTAGTGTCTCTCATGATATTTCCTTCGCTGTCATACGCATGCACAGGGTAAATAGGAGCAATACTAGCTGACCAGAAGAAAGGGTTAGCAAAAGCAGTATTGTTTCCTCTAATGTAATCTCCTCCCATCGGGTTTTCTCTCTCAATATGTGCATAGTTTAAACTACCACCTATTTTGAATGTTTTATTAACACGACTATCAACACTTAAACGTCCTGTGATTTTCTGATAATCATTGTTCGCAACAATACCTTCATTTTTCTCTTGACCTAATGACATTAAGAAAGTAGTATCCTCAGATCCTCCAGAAATACTTAAGTTATTTTGAGTGAATAAACCATCTCTAAATAAATAATCATCATAAAGCTCATGATACATTAACTCTGCGTTAGGGTTCATACGCCCTGTAGTAGGATCAATTAATTGTGTATTAGGTACATTATAGATATTATATCCTAATCCAGAACCTAATTTATTACCTTCAGTAATTAGATTTTTTGCAGCTAATTGAGATGCTGCCTCAAATCCCATTGCAGAAGATGCGTTTTTAGGGTTCATGTAAGAGTTACGTAAACCAGCATAATAAGACTCATAGTACTTAGAAGGACTACTCATCTTATCGTAATCTTGAAACTTTGAATTTGCAATACCTACTTTAGTGTCAAAAGAAACAGTAGTTTTTCCTGATTGTCCACGTTTAGTTGTAATAATAATTACACCATTCGCACCTCTATTTCCATATAAAGCTGCTGCAGAAGCATCTTTTAAGAAAGATAAAGATTCAATATCAGCATTATTAATAGAATTCAGTGTACCGTTAAATGGAACACCATCCACTACTAATAAAGGCTCAGAACTAGCTGAAATAGACCCAACTCCTCTAAAACGAATAGTTGCGTTATCACCTGGTGAACCACTGTTATTCATAATCTGAACCCCAGCTACTTTACCTACTAGACCTTGAGTTACATCAGATGTAGTTACATCGCGAATTTGTTTACTATCTACTACTGCAACAGAACCTGCAATAGAAGTTTTACTTTGTGTACCATAAGCTGTTACAACTACCTCTTCTAGCATAGAATCCTCAGATTCTAACGCTACATTATAGTTACTCGCTGTAGATACTTTATATTCTTTATCGTTCATACCGATGAAAGAGTATACTAATACGTCTCCTGGTTTAACTTTTAAAGAATACTTTCCATCTAGATCTGTTTGAGTTCCCTCTTGAGTTCCTTTAATTACCACAGATACCCCTGGTAATGGAAGTCCTCCTTCAGATACTACACCAGATAGAGTCTTATCTTGTGCAAAAGAAGTTTGCACAGCTAGCCCTGCTACCAGAGCCAAAGTCCATCTTAACTTAGAAATCATTATTAAATTGAATTAGTTAGTTCACAAATCTAAAAAAGTAATTAGATAACCTAACCTACTACATCATTATTAACTATACTAACAAAACACACTCTTAACATTTTGAGCTTTAACGACAAAAATTAATTAAAAATTAAATATAATGTAATTTAAAAAATCAAATACAAAACATAAATCACAAGACAAATCATTGAATATACTAACAAAAACAAAAACACAAACTATTTTTTAACATCACAACGTCTAAACAAACTAGATTATACAAGAGTTTGCAAAAATCAATGCCAAAAAAAAGCATTGTTTTTAACAAAACATTGAACCTTATCGCTTCAATATTATGATAACATTACCTTACTTATAAACAATATAAATACTTACTTTTGTATAATAAACAAAGTTTACTTTATATGTTACTACCTAATTATTCTAAACATATTCTTGAAGCTGGAACAGATGAAGCTGGCAGGGGCTGTATTGCAGGCCCAGTGACAGCTGCTGCAGTAATCCTTCCTCAAGATTTCTTAAATGAAGAAATAAACGACTCTAAACAAATAACTGCTAGAACTAGATCTAAACTTAGAGAATTAATAGAAGAAAATGCATTAACCTATAAAGTAACACACTTACATGAGGATGCTATCGAAGAGCTAAATATCCTACATGCATCGATTAAAGCAATGACTCTATCTGTACTAGATTTAGATCCTAAACCAGAGTTTCTTATTATCGATGGTAACCGCTTCACTCCTATCCCTAACTTACTTCATCAGTGTATTGTCAAAGGAGATACCAAATATCTTAGTTTAGCCGCTGCTTCTATCTTAGCCAAAACGTACCGAGATGACTATATGGATAAGATACACGAAGAATTTCCAATGTATAACTGGAAGAAAAACAAAGGGTATCCAACAAAGGAACATAGAGAAGCTATCCTTAAACACGGACCATGTAAATATCATAGAATGTCGTTTAAACTTCTACCTGACCAATTAAAACTAGATATTTAATAGATCAAATCTTATACTAAAAAACAGGAACTTATTAAGTTTCTGTTTTTTTTTGTTCTATACTTCTACATGCTGGGTATATGATACCGATATGATAGGTTAGTGATGGGCTGTTTTATAGCACTTTTAAGCCGACCATATGCCTATCACATGCCGACCAACAGCCGACCACCCAAAATTCAGTTCAAAAAACACCATGCAAAAGGGCTGTTTCTACAAAAATAGAAACAGCCCTAATTATAAATATCCTAACAGATATATACTATTTAGAAAAAATCTTGTTCACTGCGTTAATCGTGTGATCTAAATCTTCATAAGTCAGTGCATCTGTGATAAACCAAGTCTCATATGATGAAGGTGCGATATATACTCCTTCTGCTAATAAACCATGAAAGAATTTCTTAAAAGTATCATTATTACCATATCCTGCAGTATCAAAATCCACAACTTCTCTCTCGTCAAAGAAAACAGAGATCATAGATCCTACTCTATTAATGGTATAAGCCACATTATTATCACTTAATACTTTTCTAATTCCTTTTTCTAAGTAGGCTGTTTTTTCCTCTAGACGGTTAAACAACTCTGCATCTTTATTAATCTCTTGAAGCATAGTTAGACCAGCTGCCATTGCAAGAGGATTACCTGATAGTGTACCTGCTTGATAAACTGGCCCTACAGGAGCAAGATAATTCATAATGTCATTACGCGCAGCGAATGCTCCTACTGGCAAACCTCCTCCGATAACTTTACCAAATGTAACGATATCTGCATTTACCCCAAATAACTCCTGTGCCCCACCTTTAGCAAGACGAAATCCAGTCATTACCTCATCAAAGATCAATAGTGTGCCATGTGTATCACACAATGTTCTTAATCCCTCTAAGAATCCTTTAACAGGTGGCACACACCCCATATTACCTGCGACTGGCTCTACAATGATAGCAGCTACTTCTCCTTTATTTGCCTCTAAAATAGAGGCTACATTAGCTAAATCATTATAAGTTGCTAATAAAGTATCTTTAGCTGTACCAGCTGTTACACCAGGGCTATTCGGAGATCCGAAAGTTACGGCTCCACTACCTGCAGAAATCAAGAATGAATCTGAATGTCCATGGTAACATCCTTTAAACTTAATTATCTTTTCTCTATCTGTATAACCACGAGCTAAGCGCACTGCACTCATACATGCTTCAGTACCCGAGTTTACAAATCTTATCTTATCTATATTTGGAACCATAGATACAGCTAACTCAGCTATCTGTGTCTCTATCTCTGTTGGCATACCAAAAGAAGTTCCTAATTTTGCTTTTTCAATTACTGCATTAACTACTGGTTCATATGCATGTCCTAAGATCATTGGCCCCCATGAGTTAATATAATCTATTAGTCTATTGCCATCTTCATCATATAAATATGCTCCTTTAGCTTCTTTTACGAAAATAGGAGTTCCTCCGACAGATTTAAAAGCACGTACAGGAGAATTCACTCCACCAGGTATTACTTTCTCAGCTTCTGCAAAAAGCTTACTACTTCTTTGGTATAACATATTATTTAATTTTTAAAGTTTGTCCTATTGATATTGTGTTATTTGTCAATTTATTCATCTTCTGTAATTGCTCTACAGTTAGATTATATCTTTTTGATATATTATACAGTGTATCCCCCTTAGCAACTATATGTACTGCTTCTTTCTTTTTTGAAGTAGTCGCAGTATTTTTAGAAGATGATTTGTTATTAGAGGTACTAGCCACACTAGTAGATTCTGTATAAGTAGGGGTTGTTCTAGGTCGTGGCCCAGTAGACTTCTTATTTAATACTTGAGCATCATACTCATATAACTGGTAGCGTTCTATCAGGCTAATCAATTTATCTGCATACTTAGGATCTGTAGCATATCCAGCGTTCTTAAGTCCTCTAGCCCAGCCTTCATAATCATCCTTATCCAGTAAAAACAGATCACTATATCTCCCACGATTAGTCAAAAAAAGTGAATGATCATTATAAGATTCTTCTACTGTATTATATTTTCTGAAACATTCATCTGGAGCATCATCAGTATGACGTACAGATTCTCCATCCCAATTCTGATGACATTTAATACCGAAGTGGTTATTGGCATTTCTACTTAATGTACCCTGTCCAGAGCCTGATTCTAATACACCTTGAGCTAACTTTATACTAGCAGGGATACCGTAAGTTGTCATATTATTCTTAGCAGTTCCTTCATATTTAAGGATATACTCTCGTATATTATCGCTTGTCACACTTAGTCTCGATGTTGCTTCTAAGATCTCGCTATCATTTCTTCTTTTCTCAACTTTCTTCTTATCAGCTTCTGTTTTTTGTTGTTGTGAACGATATTCGGATTTAGAGACCAATTCTTTCTCTTTTACTTTAGTCCCAGTAGGTGCGGGGTATCTACTAGTTGTTAAAGCCTTGCTCTTAGGCATTGGAGGTTTCTTGCTAGCACAGCTAGCAACGAACATAATACAAACAAAAAAAATGACTCTTTTAAACATAAATCGATATTACTTAATTTTAATCTTCTCATTCCAACCTTGTAGTCCTCCTGTGTGGATTACAAGTATTTTACTTCCTTCTTTAAACGTCCCTTTCCTAATTTCTTCCATTAACCCATACATCATCTTACCATTATAAATAGGATCAAACAACACTCCTGTTTGATTATATAGCTCTCTTAAGAAAGATAACAACTCTTCATTATACTTCGCATATCCTCCAAAGTGATACTCCAAAACCAGTTTCCAATTATTCTTAGTGGCAAATTTACGAATATCCTCATATAGAAAATCACCTTTTAAAGCAGGAAAGCCAATAATTGTCTGATTATCGAAAGAACTGTTTATTATACCTGCTATAGTCCCTCCTGTCCCTACAGCTGTACATACGTAGTCAAACACCTCATCACCTTGTTTCAGTATTTCCTCAGTACCTCTGATAGCCTCTTCATTTGTTCCGCCTTCAGGTACTAGATAAAACTTTCCATATTTAGCTTCTAAACGTTCTATAATCTCAGGTGTAGTCTTTAATCGATAATCGGTTCTACTTAGAAAACCTAATGTCATTCCATCTTCTACCGCTTTAGTCAGTGTCTCATTTCCTACATAATTATCTTCTAATTCATCTCCTCTGATAATCCCAATAGTCTCTATTTTACATATACGACCTGCCGCTGCTGTAGCCGCTATGTGATTAGAATATGCTCCTCCGAAAGTCAATAGCTTACTATATCCTAACTCTTGAGCTTTTAAAATATTGTACTTAAGCTTTCTAAACTTATTACCCGACACTTCTTTGTGCAACAAATCTTCTCTCTTCACAAAAACAGTTATACCATTGGGCAAATCTAATTTTAATTGCTCATTATACACATTCTCGTTTTCAAACATTATGTATTATTTCTTAAGAATGAATAAATCTTCCTTGTCTTCAAATATGTTAGATTGTGTTCATTGCTATAAGCTTCTACTTCAAACGAAATACGCTTATAAGCTTCCTTAACATTCTTAGTCAATATGAAATGTCTCATAAACTCAATCACATACCAAACGTAAAAGAACACTATCAATAATTCTAATTGTTGCCTTAAATGTATACGTTCATGATTAACTAAATAAACGTTCTTCTTACAATACTCTGATTTTAAAAGAATAAACGGAAAAAGAGTAATTCCCTCAAATCCCTTAGGCACTAAATATTTACAAATAATCACCATATTCTTTTTTAGAACTTTTTAATAAAGGAGTTATTAATTTTCTCCAAGTTTATTACTATCTTCCCATCTGTTTATTACACTCTGTGTAATAAATCAACAACTTAGCAAAAGTACTTAATGATTTTTGCTAATTGTATAGTATTTAAATAAAAAATCAATAACAAACTAAAAAACATAAACATGACTTTTCAAGAACATATTTTACAAGGGATTCCCACTGTATTACCTCCTAAAAAGGAGTATGATCTTACTATTAATCACGCTCCGAAGCGAAAAGAAATATTGTCAGATGACGAGAAAATATTAGCTTTAAAAAATGCGTTGCGTTATTTCCCTAGTGAGAATCACAGTACACTTATCCCTGAGTTTAAAGAAGAACTTGAGAAGTATGGAAGAATATATATGTATCGTTTGCGTCCAGACTATAAGATGTATGCTAGACCGATAAATGAATATCCTGGTCAATGCCAACAAGCTAAGGCCATCATGTTAATGATCCAGAATAACTTAGACTATGCAGTAGCACAACACCCACATGAACTAATCACTTATGGAGGTAATGGGGCAGTATTCTCTAACTGGGCGCAGTACTTACTAACAATGAAATACTTAGGAGAGATGACAGATGAACAGACATTAGTAATGTACTCAGGTCACCCGATGGGTTTATTCCCTTCTCATAAGAATGCTCCACGTGTAGTAGTTACAAATGGAATGATGATACCTAACTACTCTAAACCTGATGATTGGGAGAAGTTTAATGCATTAGG
>JBOFGJ010000521.1:0-1073 GCA_051649065.1 Flavobacterium sp.
GGATTCAGATCTAATCACTATAGCTACTCATGGACGCACAGGATTAGCTCATTTCTTCAACGGAAGTATCAGTGAGGATCTAGTAAACCACTCGCCTATATCTGTACTAACTCTTAAGATAGATTAATATCTAAAATCACAATATAGAATACAGCTGACTGCTAATTAGTAGTCAGCTTTTTTTATAATATATCTCATCGTAAAATAATTATTATTTTAACACACAGATAATTATACAAAATAAATTCATTATTTTTATATTTAAAATAGTATCACTATGAATACCGTTAATCTAAAAAAAGCTACTTCATTACGTCTCGATAATGAGCTATATAACTATATCGAGAAACTTGCTAAGAAAGAAAATAGAAGTATCAATAACTTCATTGAGACAACTCTAGCAGAAGCAACACATTTTCACGAACTAAATAACGAAACATTACACGCTATTAAAGAAGCTACAAAAGAGAAGTCTTCTCTAAAACGCTACGACAATACTCAAGATTTACTAAACGATCTAATGAGTGACTAGATGAATGCATATCGATTAATATATTCAGAAAAGTTCAAAAAGGATTTTAAAAAGATTCAAAACAAGCCGAAAGCAATTGAAAAAGTTACTGAAGTATTTAATCAACTGCTAACAAATGGTGTTTTAGCAATCCCTAATAAAATGAGACCGCACTCACTTATAGGTAATTACAAAGACCATTGGGAATGTCATATATTACCTGATCTTCTTCTCATCTGGGAACAAGACGATTTCAACAAAGAAATTACACTTGTTCGATTGGGTTCACACTCTGAATTGTTCAAATGAACATCTTCTTTACTTTATCAACAGTAACAACTAAACACAGATTACTCCTCTCATAGAATCACACCTCTCATAAAACAATAAAACACACTACTCTTAATAGTAGAGAAACTTACCACACCATCACTCATCCTGCTCTTCTATTCGCTTTAACGCTTCTAAGACAAACCGCGGCTCATAATCCTCTATCTTCTGGAACACCTCTTGATTTACAAGACTTGAGGAACCTATATTTTTTAATGTTTGAACTTCTGCC
>JBOFGJ010000522.1:0-6389 GCA_051649065.1 Flavobacterium sp.
TTTAAGTTTTTTGGACTGTTTTAAAACGTAAAAAGAACCTTTCATCATCTCTTTTTTTTAAAATATGCCTTGTTTTAGGCGTTTTTGACAAAAAATAGAAAAAATAGGATATAGTTTTTTTAACTTGATAAAAATGTAAGGTGCTTAATTGCAGTTTGTTATGTTGTTTTGTGCTTATTATGTTTTTTATCATACCCCTCTCAATCCCAATAGGAATCAGTACCTATGCTAAGTTGCTTGACAGTTACTCGAGTATTCGCCGTAAATAGTCGCTCTGAGAAATATTAGTCGAGCAATGCTTCTCTTATTGATAGGTAATCTACGACTAGCTTAGTATTGGAATTAAGAAGTGATAGACAGTAATCTGTTAATGTATGCTGTGGTTGTGATTTTGGTTAATACTGTGATGTATAGGGGAGGATGTGCTTGAGATTAATAGTTTTTTTTGAATTAGATGTGGTCTATAGTGTTGTTTTTATTATGAATAAGAATATTTTCTTTTAAGTTGGAAGTTGTATATTTTGGTAGTCTAGGTAGATGTACTATTTAAGAAGAAAAAGACTTCAACATTTATTGTGTTGAGGTCTTTAGTGTTTATTAGAACAAAAAACGCCCATAACAGTGATGCTATGGGCGTTTTTTTTAGAAATATACTCTTATTTCAAGTTGTTGAAATTTCTTTTAACGAAGGCAGTAAGCTCTTCACCTTTTAATAAACCTTGAGATAGTTTAGCAAGGTCCATTGCTTGTTTGATACTTTCTGATCTAGTCGCTTCATCAGTATTACCGATGATATTAGATGCTAGAGGAGAGTTAGTATTCACTACTAGGTTATACATTTCTGGGAAGTTACCCATACCGAACATACCTCCACCACCTGATTGGCTCATCTCTTTCATACGACGCATAAACTCAGGTTGTGTGATGATGAATGGCTCAGATGTACTATCTAAAGCTTCTAACTTCACTGTGTATTTATCTTTAGGTACAATGTTCTCTACGATCTCTTGAAGTGATTTTTGTTCATCTTCAGATAATCTAGAGATTTCGCTTTCCTCTTTTTTGATCAAGTTATTGATGTGATCAGAGTCTACACGTACGAAAGTCATCTTCTCGTTATCACTCTCTAATTTTTGGATTAGATGAGATACGATAGGAGAGTCTAATATTAGTACTTTATATCCCTTTTCTTCTGCTGCCGCAATATAGCTGTGTTGGGCATCTTTATTAGAAGCATATAGAATTACTAAGTTACCATCTTTGTCAGTTTGGTTATCTTTAGTAGCTTCTTTTAATTCTTCTATAGTGTAGAATTTGTTATCTACTGTAGGGTAAAGTACAAAAGAGCTTGCCTTTTCGTAGAATTTCTCTTCTGACAACATACCGTATTCTAATACGATTTTGATATCATTCCATTTACTCTCAAAGTCTTCTCTGTTCTCGTTAAATAAAGATTTTAATTTATCAGCTACTTTACGAGTGATGTAATTAGAAATCTTTTTCACATTACCATCAGCTTGAAGGTAAGAACGAGATACGTTTAGAGGAATGTCTGGAGAGTCAATCACTCCTTTTAACATTGTCAAAAAGTCAGGAACAATACCTTCTACGTTATCCGTTACGAATACTTGGTTTTGGTATAGTTGGATTTTATCCTTTTGCATTTGCATATCACCTGATAACTTAGGGAAGTATAAGATACCTGTTAAGTTAAAAGGATAATCTACGTTAAGGTGAATGTGGAACAATGGCTCCTCAAACTGCATAGGGTACATCTCGCGGTAGAAGTTTTTATAATCTTCGTCTGTTAAATCAGCAGGTTGTTTAGTCCAAGCTGGGTTAGGGTTGTTGATTATAGTATCTACCACTACCTTATCATCACCTTCGCCTTCTTCGTGAGTACCGAATTTAATTGGCACAGGCATAAACTTGTTGTATTTAGTCAACAATTCAGTGATTTTAAAGTCTTCTAAAAAGTCTAAAGAATCTTCTGCTATATGCAATATGATTTCTGTACCTCTATCTGTTTTGTCAGAATCTTCTAAAGTGTATTCAGGGCTACCATCACACGTCCAGTGAGCAGCAGGCTCGTCTTTAAATGATTTAGTGATAATCTCTACTTTATCAGCCACCATAAATGCTGAGTAAAAACCAAGACCAAAGTGTCCGATGATACCTGTGTCTTTAGCAGAGTCTTTATACTTATCCAGGAACTCTTCAGCTCCAGAGAACGCTACTTGGTTAATATACTTCTCTACTTCATCTTTAGTCATTCCTAGACCTTGATCGATAATGTGTAGAGTTTTATTTTCTTTGTTTATTTTAACCTCGATGATAGGATTACCGTATTCCACGTTAGTCTCACCGATAGTAGTTAAATGCTTAAGTTTTAATGTCGCATCAGTTGCATTAGATATTAACTCTCTTAAAAAAATCTCGTGATCGCTGTAAAGAAACTTCTTAATAAGTGGAAATATATTTTCCACTGTAACGTTAATTTTTCCAGATGTCATAGTCGTATGTTTAATGTTATTTGATTTTTTAATATTTTTACAGAGTTATAAGGACAAAAAAGATACCAAAGCAGTAATAATGTCATTTTGGCAGTAATATGAGGAGTTATTTATTTGTAACTTTGGTAAGACTCATTTTAGAAAGAACATAACAATAATAAACCTATGAAAAAATTAGTATTATTTGGTGCAATGGCTTTAGCTGTGGCATCGTGTAAACCCACGATGGATACAAAGTCTCAAGTGGGGATTAAAGGTAACTGGACATTGACTGATGTTAAACACGTTGGTGGAGAGTTTGTAAAAGTAAATTCGTTTAATATTGCAGATGCACAATGTTTTGTTGGAAGCCAATGGAAATTCGTTTCTAATAACAATACAGGTGTTGTGGAGCTTAATAAGGGTGGAGATTGCCCTAATTTTGCGAGTGATTTTAAATGGACTATTACTCCGAATGGAAATTTCGAATTTAAATTCGTAGATGAAGGTGTGAAAGCGAAGAATGTTACTACAGGTTATTCGTTACGCGTAAAGAATCAAACAGCTACTACGTTTGATTTAGTTGATAAATTCTACGCTGGTGGACAGTCTTATGACGTTACTTACCGATTCACTAAAAACTAATTAGCCATCATTAAAACAATACAACAAAATGAGAAAAACAGCCACATTTATATTAGCAGGTTCATTATTAGTGTCTTCAGTGTCTTTAACAGGATGTGAAGCAGCTAAAAATACAAATAAAACGCAAAGAGGAGCAGCCATAGGTGCTGGTACTGGTGCTATAATCGGAGGAATCTTAGGTAACAATATCGGTAAAGGAGGTAACGGTGCTTTAGGTGCTGTACTAGGTGGAGTAATTGGAGGAGCTGCTGGAGGTGTTATCGGGAATAAAATGGACAAACAAGCTCGTCAGATAGAAAATACTGTGCCTGGAGCACAAGTAGAGAGAGTTGGCGAAGGAATTAAACTAATCTTAGGGGAGAACTCTGTGAACTTTGAATTAAACTCTTCTACGCTAAGCCAAAAAGCTAAAGATAACTTGGATAAATTAACTAAAGTATTTAAAGATCCAGAGAACCAAAATACAGATATAGAAATATATGGATATACGGATAATACAGGTAAAGAAGAGTATAACTTAAGTTTATCTAAAAAACGTGCAGCTTCTGTAAGACAGTATTTAGCTAGTCAAGGTGTGAATGCTAATCGTATGAAGACGGATGGATTTGGTATCGCTGATCCTGTTGCATCTAATGATACTAAAGAGGGACAAGCAAAAAACAGACGTGTAGAGTTCGCTATTAAAGCAAACGAACAAATGGTTAGAGATGCTTATAACGAGTCAGGAGCTCGTTAATCTTTAACAATACATATAATTTATAGAATAGCGACTACTTCAGATGAGGTAGTCGTTTTTTTATTCATTAATTTTTATGTTGTTAGTTTAACCCACATTACGCATTAGCCAAATACTACAAAGCAATTCTACTTCATAGCTCTTTCATTAGCTCTAAAACCATACTATATGCCTTGCTACTGCTGACTCTTCGTTTTAAAACAGTCCACAGGACTATTTTAAACTCAGCCCTTTCACTACTTCAGACCTATTTTGCATAATTACTTTTCGTTTATATGTCTATAGCATAATCTGGGTTTAAGGAGGAATTGGGTTCTGAAGATCGATATCAGAAGGATTTGTAGTAGGAATAGTAAATGTGAAAAAGATAAATAAAAGAGGCTGCCTTAATCAAGACAGCCTCTTTTCGTTATAATAAGGATTGAAAAAACAATATTATAATATCTACGAGCTTAAGGATAAATGCAATCATAGTTAGCAAATTAACAATCAGTGCATTTTAATGTACTATCCTCTTGCATTTCATACCAATGATTACCTGGAGTTAATCCTGATTGAGTTGGTATTAATGCTTTAATAGCGTCGTTTAAGTAGATTTTCTTTCCTTTAGGAAGATATATAGTATAAGCTACTTTAGCATTTTTAAATACTTTTTCTTTTATCTTTTTTGACAGTAATTCATTTGATATGATTAGTATATTATCTTTTTTATCAAATTGCTCATAATCAATATCAATTTGTATAATATCGTTTTTAGATGACTTTTTAATAAAGTTTTGTACCTCCATATTTCCATATATATCATTTTGGAAAGTTGGTAGTATCTCTATTGTTATAGGCAATAAAGAGTTGACATCAGTTACTTCGTACCCTTCAGTTGTCGATTTATCAGAGTTAAAATATTCTGGCGTAACTAGTTTAAGCGTTAAAGCAGTAGTCTCATCACTAAAATTAAACTCTGTATCATCAGATCTTTCTGTAGTAGAAGTCTCTATCGTATAATTAAAGTCTTCATAATTCTTTGCATTTAAGAAAGGTATAGTAAATAACCCTAAAGCGATAAACCAGATCACTATAAGACCAATGATAGAAACCATCACGTACTTGATATTAGAATATACCATTCGTAACCCTATGATTAATAACCCTACGAAAGGCAATGTAGTAAGTGTAGTTATCAATAAAATGTTCATCCAATAAGGGTACATACCAGAGATAAATAAAGGAATTTCTCTTCCTGTAGATTCTAATATTAAATCTTTATTTATCCAAGCTCCACAAATACCTATGATCGCTGCAAAAATACTCATCGCACTAATAACTATAAATGCGATTCCGATTATATTCAGTACTACTTTACCACTGCGTTCACCAGCTCTAGCAGTTTGCTGCTTAATACTGTCGTAGTCAATACCATTGATTTTATCAGTGACATAACTTACATTCTCTTTTACCCTTTTTTCTATTGTAGAGATGTTAATAGGTTCACGTTGCATCTCTAATATTTGTGATGTAGTCTTTGCTTCAGGTACTATAATCCACAGGATTAAGTATAATAATACACCTGTACCGTAGAATAAGACCAATATCATAAAGATAATTCTCATCCATACTGTGTCTATTTTAAAGTAGTGACCTAGTCCCGCTAATACACCACCTACCATAGCACGATCTCCGTCTCTATATAATTTTTTAGAAGTGTTATATATATACTGTGTATTGTTGCTTGTTGTAGTTTCTTCATCTAAGATATAGTCTTCTGGTTTTCCCATAATAGAGATTACTCTATCGACATCATTTAAAGTGACTACTTGGTTCTCATCAGTGATATTTTCAGAGAATAATTCGGCTATTCTGATTTCAATATCGTGTATGATTTCGTCTTGTTCTTCTTTTGGAAAAGAAAGTTTGATTGCTTTTAAGTATTGATCTAGTTTTTGATATGCATTTTCGTCAATGTGAAAAACTGATCCAGCTATATTGATTGTAAGTGTCTTATTCATCGTTTTGTTTTTTAGTAGTTATTTCTTCTACAGCATTTGCTAATTCATACCAAGTTTTAGCTAATTCATCTAAGAATTGTTCTCCTATTTCAGTTAGTTTGTAATATTTTCTAGGAGGTCCTGAACTTGATTCTTCCCATCGATAGGCAAGATAGTCGTCATTCTTTAATCTAGTTAGTAGTGGGTATACTGTGCCTTCTACCACTACTAATTTTACGCTTTTTAATTCATCTAGTATCTCTGAGGTGTAGCAATCTCTTTCTTTAAGAATAGATAGAATGCAAAACTCTAAGATCCCTTTGCGCATTTGAGCTTTAGTGTTTTCTATATTCATAGTCAATTGGGTTCTTATTTGTTATAGCAAAGATATGTCTAAAGGAAGGTACTTTGTATTGCATAGTACTGTTTTTTAACAAGAAATTAACTTTTAATGAATTTGCGTAATGAATAAACATTTTTTGTATATTTAGAAAAAATCAAAGTATATGGAGTTGAATGTATCTAAAATCAATA
>JBOFGJ010000523.1:0-1087 GCA_051649065.1 Flavobacterium sp.
TCCTACTCAAAAAGTATGGTATGATTATCATTCTTTATTCAAGAAAGATGGTACTATTAGAAAAGTATATGTTGAAGGACATAAAGAATTAGAAGATTCAATAAATAATATTCTTCAAGACTTAAACAATCAAGTGAATAATATTAACACTAGAGATGATGAGTGGTAAAATTTATAAATAAAAACTAACTCATTATAAAATATTAATAATTTAAAACCTCTCAAGTGAGAGGTTTTTTTGTGTCCTTTTTTGAGCTATTACATCATTCTAACTTTGTCCTAAATAAGTTACTAATGAATTGGTTCACATATATCCTACAAGGATTTGGCTATGCAAACACGACTGACTTCAGTCAATCAATAGAAAAGAGTTCTAGTGATAATTTAATCCGTACAGCTCTATTCTTAGGAACACTAAGAGAGTGTACAGAGAGTCTCTTTAATCTAGATGTATTTGTTATTCTAGCTTTTGTATTTCTGATCATTGCTGAGTGGCATACAGGAATAAAAGTAGATTTAAAAAAGAGGGGAAAGAAGTTCCAGTCACGTAAACTAGGTCGCATGATCTTAAAGATAGGCACCTATATCTTTATTCTATACCTACTATCTACATTCGCGAATAAAACAGCTTCGATAGATTTCTATTTTATAGATGTAAATCCGATGCAGTGGCTTTACTATGTTGTATTTACATGGATTATACTTCAGTTACTAGTGAGTTACTTTGAAAACCTAGCCGCACTTGGTTATAAGGAGATGAAAGGTATCGTAGGCATAATACTCCGAAAGGGAAATCAATGGTTTGATTTCGATGGTAACAAGAATGGTGATGATTTATTTAAAACTGATATAGATGAAAGAAATTAACTTCGAGGTATTTGAAACTATCTCTCTAGACAATGCAAAAGTATTTGTAGATACTTATTTGCCTTCTGCATTAACAGTAGAAAAGAAAACAGGGCTTAATCATATCGTTATTTTAGCTCAAGCTGCTTTAGAAAGTGCGTGGGGATTAAAAGCAGTTGGTAATAACTTCTTCGGGATTAAATGGACAGGTAAAGGAGATAAGCAGTTAATCACAACAACT
>JBOFGJ010000524.1:0-3840 GCA_051649065.1 Flavobacterium sp.
AAAATGTTACAGCAGCTAAGTTAGATGCAACTGGTGCAACTGAAGGAGCTGTGGCTACAGTTGGTTTAAACGGAGTTGTTTCTTACGAACCTCTAAAAGCAGATGCTATTAAAGATAAGGCCGCTTTAACAACAGACGGTATTATTGAAATTACTAATACTGGTTTAGGAGCAGATGCTTTATTGAAAGCAGTTGACTTAAAGATAAGAGATAAGGGAATAGGAACTACTCAGTTAAATGATAATGCTGTTACTAATGATAAAATAGCTACAGGAGTTGTTACAGCGGATAAACTTTCTTCTCAAAATATAGGAAAAGATTGGGTATTAGTAAGTGGACAAGGTAATGAAGTTGTTTGGAAAGAGTTGGGGGATTTTGAAGAGATTTCTTCGGGAGACATTACTACAGATGGTATCATTAGTATGAGTACAGATGGTAAAAAAACAGTTTTAAAGAATATAGAACTTGGTATAGTTGATAAAAGTATAACGAAAGAAAAACTTAGTTCTGTTAACGAAAAAGAAGATTTTTTATTAGCTACAGATGGAGCAGGAGGATTTAAATTTATATCAAAAGAGGTAGTTTCAACTCCAACAGGGGATTTAACATCTGTAAGTACTTTAGAAATTAGTGATGGTGTAGATGCTGTATTAAAAGATATTTCTATTGATGTAAAAGACAAGGGGATTACTCCAGAGAAGATATCATCAGATGGTGCTTTAGAGAATGCGGTATTAACAGCTGATGGAAGTGGAAATGTAGTGTATAAAAAGATAAACAATACTGCTTTTGAAGGTACTGAGGCGAATCTGTTATCAGATGGATCACTAAGTATTCCTTTAGATAACAAGGCTGTATTAAAAGAAACGAAGATAGGTATTGCTGTTGATGGAGTAAAGAATACACATATCGCTGACAATGCTGTAACTACTACTAAAATAGCAGATGAGAATGTAACAGCAGCTAAATTAAAAGGTGGTGCAGCGAAGCAACTTCTAATTACTAATGATGGTGGTAAGGCTCAGTGGGTAGATGCCTCAGATGCTATTATTCAAGAAATCATAACAGTGAATGAGAAGGTAACATTATTAACAGATAATACAAATGGTACGTTTACTTATAGAAATGAGGATGATATAGCGAATAATAAAGCAGGAATAATTTTTAATGCTAATACACTGAGTATTGCTGATAATGGAAAAGGCAAATATGTATTCACTGATAAATCAGGCACTGGAGTATTAGCTACAATTGATATTCAAGCAACAATTATAGAGAATA
This sequence comes from Flavobacterium sp., assembly GCA_051649065.1. Taxonomy (GTDB): domain Bacteria; phylum Bacteroidota; class Bacteroidia; order Flavobacteriales; family Flavobacteriaceae; genus Flavobacterium. The sequence continues at coordinate 1,282 of JBOFGJ010000524.1, forward strand.
TCACGGAGCTACTAAAAGAGGTTTCTGTTAAAGAAGAAATCTATAATGCAATAGCAGCTCAAGGAAAAAAAGTATCTACAGATAACTCGATAGCAGTAGTCGGTGGAGAAAAAGCAGCGCTTAATGAAATGACAATCTCACTTAAAGATGGGGGAGTTACTACAGCGAAGATATCATCTATAGGTGCGGAAGACAATACTGTTTTAACAGCTGATGGAAGTGGAAAGGTAGCGTATAAGAAATTGAGTAATAGTGCATTTGAAGGAGCAGAAGCTAATTTAAAATCAGATGGTTCATTAATTATTCCTGCTAATAATAAAGCAGTTTTAAAAGAAACCACCATAGGTGTAGCTACAGATGGTATTGAAACGAAACATATAGCAGACAAGAATGTAACTGCTGCAAAAATAGGAAACACTGGGCCAAGTGGATTAGTTTTAGTAACTAATGCTACTGGTGGTGCAGAATTCAAAACGTTAGGACAAGCAATTGGCAATGCAGGGAAGCCTATTACAGGTGAAGTAGGTATCCATATAGAAGGAGGTGATAATGCAGCACTTAGTGATGTATCAATTGGTATTACTGATGGAGGTATTACTGAATTAAAATTGGCTACAGATGCGGTATCTACTGACAAGATACAAAATCAGACCGTTACAGCTGCTAAAATGAAAGGGGGAGATAAAAGAACTATTTTGATAACTGACGCATCTGGTGGTGTAATATGGGCAGATGCAAATGAAAATGCAATTAAAGATATAGTAAAGCATAATGAGTCAGTTACTGTTTTAAAAGATAATAAGGATGGTACTTTTACTTACTTTGATGAAAATCAAGTAGATAATAAGGGCGATATTAAAGAGGGCGCAACTGGAGTTAACTTTAATGCAAATACATTAAGTGCAGATACAACAACTCCTGGAGTATTTATTTTAAAAGATCAATCTAAAGCAAATGGAGGTGTTGTTGCGACAATTGATACTCGTGCAAGTCATATTATTTTTGAAGGTGATGTATCTTACAATACTGTTGAAGAGGCAATTACTAATATTACCCAAAAGATAGAACAATTAGAAAAGCTTGATATTAAGAAAGAGACATTAGCAGGAGATGGCATTATTCTAGTAAATGGTAAATCAAGTGAATCAGAAGCTGTATTAAAAAATATTGATTTAAGTATTGCTGATGGAACTGTAACAGCAGCTAAATTAAAAGGAGGATCAGCCAAACAATTATTAATTACAAATGAGGGCGGTAAAGCGCAGTGGATAGACGCAACAGATCCAATTATTGCAGAGATTGTTAAGGTAAACGAAAAAGTTACTGTTCTTACGGATAATACAGATGGTACGTTTACTTATAGAAATGAGGATGATATAGCGAATGGTACTGCAGGAATGACATTTAATGCAAATACGCTGAGTATTACTGATAATGGAAAAGGCAAATATGTATTCACTGATAAATCAGGTACTGGAGCATTAGCAACAATAGATATTCAAGCAACAATTATAGAGAATATCACAGAATTACTAAAAGAGGTTTCTGTTAAAGAGGAAATATTCAATACAATAGCAGCTCAAGGAAAAAAAGTATCTACAGATAATTCGATAACAGTAGTCGGTGGAGAAAAAGCAGCACTTAATGAAATGACTATCTCACTTAGAGATGGAGGTGTAACTGAAGGAAAAGTAGCAAAAGGAGCTATTACAGAAGATAAGTTATTTGCAGGACTTGGTAAAGCAGATTATGTGCCAGTAGTTCAGGCAGATGGTACAGTAAAATACCAACCTATGGCTGTGGTTCCAACAGGAAAGATGCTAACAGTAGATAATTCATTAAAAGTTTCAGGAGATGCTTCACAAGTATTGTTACAAGAATTAGGGTTAGAGGTTAATGCTGAAGGAATTGCAACAGAGCATATCCAAAACCTTGCTGTAACATCAGATAAGATTACTTCACAATTAGGAGAGGATATAGCAAAAAAAGGATCAGTTCTTATTGCAGATGGATCAGGTAACGCAAAGTTTGTTGATGGAAGTCTAGCTATAGCATCTGCTATGCAAGGTGATTTAATAGGTGATAATGCTATTGATGTAAGTGCAAACGGAGCAAATATTCTCTATGGTGCTGATGGTACAGAAGTAAAGGTCTCTCTAAAAACAGGTGGAGTAAAAGGAACCCATATTGCGTCAGAGACTATAAAGAATGTTAATATTGGAAACAAAACGATTGAAGCAAATAAGTTAAATGCAGGTACAGGCGTTGCAGATAGAGTAGCTGTAGCAAATGCAACAGGAGAGGTAACTTATAAGGCGTTATCTACAGCAGAATTAGCAGGAAAAGGAGATATTAAAACGACAGATGGTATTACAGTTGACAATGGAGAAGGTAAAGTATTAGCAGATGTTATTTTAGGAATAGGGAATCAATCTATTGCAGTAACTAAATTAGATGGTGGCAATGCTTTAGCAGGGTCAGTAGCAGTTGTTGGTGCTAATGGAAAAGATGTGTCTTATCAGATACTTAATGCTGATGTTATTCAGAATAAAGGTGAGA
>JBOFGJ010000525.1:0-1865 GCA_051649065.1 Flavobacterium sp.
TGTCATTCTTACAAAGCTATCAAAGCCGAAAGGTTTTTAGAAGCTGAAAGCTAAATGCACTAAAGTGCATAGTTTTGACTACGGTCTGTGACCAATAAAGGAATAACAGATCCATTTGAGCCTAATACGTTACCAAAACGAGTAACGATAAAGCTTGTTACACCATTATCTTTTAAACTCGTTACGTATAATTCTGCTGCACGCTTAGTCGCCCCCATCACATTAGTAGGATTAACTGCCTTATCAGTAGAAACCATCACGAATTTATTGACACTATGCTTTACAGACAAATCTACGATAACCTTCGTCCCTTTTACATTAGTATGAATCGCTTCATAAGGAAAAGATTCCATTAAGGGTACATGCTTATATGCAGCAGCATGATATACTAAACTTGGTTTATATAAATCAAAGATAGTATCCATCTTCTTCTCATCGCGAATATTTCCAACAACATACACAATGTCTTCAGGATGATTTGAAACCATTGTTTGCTGTACATCATATAGAGGAGACTCAGCATGATCAATTAGAATTAACTTCTTAAAATTAAAACGAGCCACCTGTCTTGCAATCTCGCTACCAATAGAACCAGCTGCACCAGTAATCAATACTACCTTATTATCTATTTCTTTTGCAATGATTGGATTGTCAAGTTGAATAGCTTTACGTCCTAATAAATCATCAATCTTTAATTCCTTAATTTGTTTATTAGTATAAGACCCATCTAACCAATCCGTCGCTGGAGGTATGATCTTAATTTTTACAGGAAGATTCTCAAGAACTTCTGATATGTCATTTAATCTCTCACGAGTAATATTCTGAATAGAAATAATAATTTCATCTATACGATTACTAGTTACAAAAGCTTCATCTAAGACAGAGGGATTGTATATTCTATATCCAGCCAATCTATTCCCCCCCTTACTTGGATTATCATCTACAAAACATATGATATGTGTACGTACTTTCGTATCTCCTTGTAAAGCTCCTACTGTTATAATACCAGAATCACCCGCACCATAAATAATAACTCTCTTGTGATTTCTAACATCTAAAACATAACTACGATAAAACTGACTGTAAAATAAACGAGCAAGAATTAATAATGCTGAAGTAAAGAAAAGATGTAATAAAACGAAAGAATAAGAATAACGTAAATAATCTTCAAGATTCTTTCCTAATAACTCATTTCTTTGAAGTGAGCTTATAATCATTACAATTGCTCCAGAGAACAAACAAGAAACAAAGATGGTCTCAATATCCTTAATACTAGTTTGTCTAATGACTCCCTTAAATGGCTTAAATACCAAGAAACTTATTATATAACAAACAAATAGAACTGGGATACGCTTAAGCATCAGCTCAACAGAAAAGTTTCCGAAGAAATTAGTCAACAGTATACTAGAAACAAAGTAAGTAAACAAGACAATTAATAAGTCTATCACAAAAATGATTCCCCTAGGAGTATCACGTTTTAACTGTCTTTTTAATGCATTTTTCATACTTTCTCACTTGATAATAATTACTACACTTTTCCAAATGCAAATATAATGCATAAATTGTCACTATTTTTAGCCTTCCCTAGAAATTATAGCACTTTCACCATATAAAGTACCAAACTATAAACCAAAGCCATAAAATGACAATATTTACACTTTACTTCAACAAAAATTAGGATTAATCTACTGATAATTTGGATCAACGTTAAAAGTTGGGGAGGAAAGAGTAAAATAATATCTTTGTCTTATGATGGACAGCCAAGAAATACTAAAACTAATCTTACCTACTTACTTAGTAGAACACTTTAATATTACCAAGATAGAAGAATTAGAAACAAAACTACATATCTACTTTGAAGAGAA
>JBOFGJ010000526.1:0-2436 GCA_051649065.1 Flavobacterium sp.
ATTTGTGGTGTACCGACTAATCGAGGTCCTATCACATCCATTAGTTCAAATGCGTAGTTTCTCAACTGTGAGTTAGTCGTTCCTTCTTTTACTATAGCGTCTACTATAGGATCTTGTTTTTGTGCGAAGACAAATGTACCAGAGAATATCGCTACTCCTAATACACCCTGTGCTATCGACTTCGTAATCGTAGTGGTTAATTTCATTATTGTTTGGTGTTTTGTTTAGCTTGGCAAATTACGCATTTAACTCAAAAAACCAACCCTTATAATCCATATTCTACCCTAAAACACTAGATCCTACAAATGATTTCACAATAATCTCTACCCAAATCAATCCAATATATAAAACTTACTGCTTTTTATTATAATAATCACAATCAATAATACTCATAAATTATCGTCTTCTCCTGATACAACACTCCTTCATTCGTATAAATCACTTGTTGAGTGACATTGCCAAAACTATCAAAGGCGTTATTACTTACCTCATACCTTTGCTCTGTATTTAGGATAACGTCCTTTTGTACTAATCCGTTCTGATAACCATTATCTTCATAAGTCATCGTACTAAGGATATGTAACTGATCCTTATTTCTCCTCTTACTCATTTTTATGTTAAAGATACACTATTCCTTAATTATCTAATTCTAAAATTATTACGAAAAACATTGTCATCTTGCCCTTTTCACCAACTATTACTTTACCGAAACACACATCTATATCCTAGGTAGAATAAGAGATTAACAATAATACATACCCACTACTATGGGCAGTTATGAAGTCTTACCTTTGCGCAGATTTTTAATTAAAAGAAATTTAAAACAATGAAAAACCTTAAAGGAATTCTCTTCGCATTGATTTCTTCGGGTACTTTTGGCTTGGTGCCTTTGTTCTCCTTGCCATTGTTACTGCCGAACTTGCGACCAGAAGGAGTGGCTGCTATAGGCATACCGACCATTCTATTTTACCGATTTTTATTTTCGTCTGCGACCATGGGTGCAGTATGCTTGTACAAAAAAACGAGTTTAAAAATTTCAATTAAAGATCTTGCAGTCGTCTTTTTCTTGGCGTTATTGTATGCCGCAACAGCCAAGTTCTTAGTCGATGCTTATGAGTATATAGATAGTGGACTAGCGACCACGGTACACTTCCTATATCCGATATTCGTCAGTATAGTGATGATTATGTTTTATAAAGAAAAGAAATCCATAGCGCTGATAGCGGCCTCCGTATTATCTCTGATAGGAGTTGGGATGATGTGTATACACGGAGAGGCTTCTCCCTCACTATTCACAGGATTAATACTATCAGCACTAACGATATTTACCTATGGATTATACATCGTAGGGCTTAATAAAAGTAGAATAGCAGAGATGAATTTTGACTCACTAACATTCTATGTATTACTAATGGGGTGTTTGATCTTCTTATTTTACTGTTTATTTACTTCAGGAATACAGCCTATAGTACTAAGAAGTGATTGGATAAATCTGATATTATTAGGAGTATTCGCTACATTTATTTCTGACTTATGTTTAGTACTAGCAGTGAAGTACGCAGGATCTACAGTGACCTCTATTTTAGGATCAATGGAGCCAGTAGTAGCTGTATTAGTAGGTACGCTGTTTTTTGCTGAGCATTTTGATTGGATGTCAGCACTAGGTCTAGCATTCGTACTAGGGGCTGTTACATTAGTGATAGTAGCTAAGAAATAGTGTAGTCACAGATTAAAAATCTGCGACAACGCAAGTACAATACGACATAAACTAACATAAATACAAAAAGCCTGCTAGCAATATCTTACTAGCAGGCTTTTATATGTTATCTTTTAACTCTCAATCTATAGGATTACTGATCTCCTCTTTCTAATACATCATCGAGACTCTCTTTCTGTACATCAACTAACTTCATCTGTGGATAGACGAATAATTGTTGCTTATCATATATCTCTCTGATGATCTCTAGGCACTGTGCCTTATCAGCATACATCTGAGGATTAATCAATGTAGAAGGATTAATAACTTCTACTAAGATTCGATCCTCATCACAGTGAAACTGCATCGTGTGCTTCCCCACCTGAATACCAACGAAGTTATCTACTAAATCTATGGTCTCAGAGAATATCTCTATACATTCGTCTAGTGTCAATTCTAGATTCTCTTCTGATAGATTCTCATAATAATCTGTATAAAATACTGTAATCATACTACGTATAAATTGTTACATCACTTCATAGACAATGCTATCTCAGTGAAGTTACAAAGGTATTGTTTTTTTCACTCTCCTCCTTATCCTACAAATTCTTTTACATAACAACTCTGGCTTACAAAATATATCATGTTAATATATATGAAGAATATAAGGAGAATAAGAAAACAATAAAAGGTAACTTCTTGGGCATATAACCTTATATCCCCATTATACTCCTAGTATT